>NZ_JAGPXJ010000011.1:0-116161 GCF_018070605.1 Streptomyces sp. B15 | reverse complement strand
GTTTGTGCTCTGTCAGCCGCAGGATCGGCACCGCCTTGTTGCGCGGGTTGCCGTTGTTGAGGAAGGAGAGGAAGCCGCTGCCGCCGGGCACGCTGTCGTCGAGGTTCATCTTGTGGAACATCCGGCCGACCGACTCGCCGGCCACCTCGCCGCCCCACTGCGCCGCCATGCTCACTCCGCGGGCCGCCGTCAGTACGGCGTCGTGCGCCATGATGGCCTGCCCGTCGTCGCGGTCGTCGCGGGGGAACCAGCGGTCCAGCTCGCCCCCGGCACGGAACTTGCGGGCCGTCGCGGCGGAGACCGCGCGCTTCCCGGCCGCGCCGCTGTCCCACATGTCGGGGTGTGCGAGCCCCGTGTACAGCACCTCGACGCCGGTGCGGTGCGCCCGCTCCAGTTCGCGCGCGGTCAGGTTGGTGGTGTCGTCACCGGTGACGACGCGGAACTTCTGCTCGGTGCAGGGGCGGTTGGCGAGCGAGTCGAGGAAGTGGGTGAGGTGCCGGCCGCGTCCGGCGAAGAAGACGACCTGCGGCTTCTGCTGGCACAACTGGCCGGTCATATGGCGGATCTCGTTCTCCCAGCCGGTGCGTGCCGACGAGTCGAAGGTCAGCTCCTCGTCCGCGACGATCCGGTGTTCGCCCTTCTTGTCCGGGAACGCCTTCTCGAAGGCGGGTCCCAGCGTGTTCGCGTAGTGGTTCTTGCGTGCGATGTCCTGCACGATCACGGCCGTACGGACGTTCTTGCGGCGCAGATACCCGGCCGCGGCCCGTGCCTCGTCGATATTGGTCGGCGCGACGCGCACGAACCCGGTTATGTCGCGGATGTTGGTGGCGGTCATCGTGCTGGCCACCATCGCGATCCGGTGCTTCTCCAGCGCGCGGAGGGCGCTCAGGTTCTCCGTCGTGCTCGGGCCCAGACCGGTGACGGCCACCAGCCGGTCCGGGGCCTTGGTGCGCTCCGCGAGCCGGTCGACGACCTGCTGCCAGTGTGCCGAGGAGCTGCCCGAGTTGGCGATCAGCAGCCGGATCTTGGGGGAGCCCCGCAGATCCCCGGTGTTGTGGCGGCGCTGCGCCAGGTAGGCGCCCTCCAGCTCGTGCCGGACCGACTCGGCCGAGTTGCTGTCGTCGTCGGTGAGGGTGAACGTCGTCAGATAGGCGATGCTGACGTAGCGGTCCTCCTTCTTCGCCACCCGGTCGTTCTCCGCCTTGATCCGGTCGGTGACGGTCCGCAGATGCGGTGCGAAGGCGTGCGAGCCGTCCGTGACGCCGACACACTCCTGTTTGCCCGGGTGGCCCTGGACGTCCGCCTTGACGACGCCGTCGGCACAGTGGGAACCACGCTCGCTCAGCCACTGGTAGGTCAGCGGTACCGCGACACCCAGCACGGCCAGGGCCGCCACGGCGGCGAGGACGCGCTTGACGACGTGCAGCGGCCAGGTGATCCGGAACATGCTTCACCCTTCCTCGACCCACGTTTGGGGGTGGATCCAACTGCGGTACCGTTCGGCCTCGTTGAGCAGGTGGAGGCTCTCCCCGCGCGGATGCTCCTCGGACAGCCGCTCGAACCGGGCGGCGAGTGTGGGGCCGAGCCGCATCTCGGGGTCCACCAGCGGGTCGTTCCACAGCCAGCGGGCCACCAGCAGACCGCGCACGGCCGCTTCCAGCGGGGTCTCGGCGGCCGAGAGGGAGCGGGTGAGCGGGCCGAGCAGATCGCGGTAGACCTTCTCCAGGGGGACGCGGGTGGGTGCGGCGGTGACGGTGTTGAACTCCGCCACCCAGCGCGGTGTGTCCACCGACTCCAGGCGTCGCACCAGGAACTCGGTGACCGCGCCGATCTGCTGCAGGGCCAGCCGGTGGTACATCGCGCGCACCGGCTGTCCCTCGGCGGTGTAGTGGTCGCTCAGCCGCTGGTGCGCGGCCTCCCAGTCGCCGGGCCGCTCGGCGAGCCGCCACAGCAGCAGCCGCCGCGGCCACGGGTGCAGCACGGGACGGTCGTCGGGGTGGCCGTGCGCGAGCAGGAAACCCGCGTGGGCCTTGGTGAACAGGGAGCCCGAGGGCTCCGCGCGGGCCGAGCCCGCGCCCTCGCCGAACACCTGGCAGCCGACGGAGAGATCAGGTGTTGCCGCGCACGCTTCCAGCGTGGCCCGCTCGGCGGCGTCGAAGCCGTCGAGCAGCGGGTCCAGTGCCGCCTCGACCAGCCGGACGCCCTCGTCACCGGCCGGGAGCGGCGGCCGGTCGGCGGAGGTACGACGACCGGGCCCGTCGCCGTCCTGCCGTGCCTCCTGCCGGCCGGCGCCGGTCCGGCCGCCGCCTTGCCGGCGGCCGTCCTGCCGCCCGAGCCGGGCGGGCCGGATCGGGCCCGGCAGTGTCCGTTCGGGCAGCCGCCGCAGCCACGCCGCCCGCTCGTGGCCGCTGCCCGCCGGCAGGTCCGCCTGGTCCAGCAGCGTCAGCACCTGCTGGACGGCGCGCGGCAGTCCGCAGGTGAGCCGGTGAACGAACGGGGCGAGCGCCGGGTCGCGCTGCGGCCGGTCGGAGAGCCGGGTCCGTACCTCGTCCAGCGTCAGGTCCCGCAGCCGCAGCGGATACCAGTACGCTCCGCTCCCCGGCGGCCTGCGCCGGCGCCAGTCGGACAGCCCCGCGTGGTCCGGGGTGCGGACGGACCACCCCCACGGCTCCCCCGAGGGCGGTCCCCAGCCCGGCAGCCATCTGTTCGTGCTGGCGACGACGGTGAGCGGGTCACCCGTCGGCGCTGTCGGGGAGCCGAGGCTGCGGGTCGCCGTCCAGGTGTCCTCGCGGGTGGTCAGCAGCAGCTGCAGGAAGCGGCGGCCGTGTTCGGTGTGGCAGCCGTCGAGCAGCAGCAGATACGAGCCCGGCGCGAACGACAGTTCCGCGTTCCGCCGCAGGTCCTCCAGGAACGCCGCGAACAGGATCTGCTCCAGCTTCTCCACGTTCTCCGCGGAGCCCAGGCGCCAGTGGTTGAGCTCGATCACCGCGTCCCACGGATTGGAGCCGCCGGTCAGCCGGTGTTCGGCGTACCAGCGGGCGCTCTCGGTGAAGCGGTGCCGCGACAGCAGCCCGGACACCATACGGGCGCCGTCGCGCGCCGCGCCCATCACCATGTCCTCGAACACCGACGGGATGCCGGCCGGCAGGCCGAGCGCGGATCTGCCCACCTGGAGGAAGCCGGAGAGGTAGTCGCCGTAGTTCTCGAAGGTGCGGTCCTCGAAGTGGCTGAGGCGACGGTGCAGCTGGCGCCGCTGGTCGCGCAGCGGCACCGTGCCGAGGTCGCCGATGTCGCTGTCGGAGGCCAGCAGGCCCAGCGTGAGCCGGGGGAAGCGGGAGACCCGGTAGCGGGCCAGCTTCCGCTCCAACTGCCTGGCGATCAGGCCCAGCGCGTACCGGGGGCGCAAGGGCTGTTCGGAGCCGAAGTTGAGATAGGCGAACGGCGCCTGGTCGGTACCGAACCGCGCCATCAGCGCCCCGTGCGCGTCGCTGGCGCCGGAGCCGCGGGGCCCCAGCAGCACGATCACCGGCCGCTCCGCCTCCGGCGGCTGCGTCAGGCACTCGCCGACCAGCTCCACCAATCCGGCGGGGGCGGTGGGGACGGTGGCCCCCGCCCGCCCCGGATACGCCTGTGTCATCTCTCGCACGCCCCCCGGCACCTCGCGCTCCGCGCCCCGCCCCGGCTTGATGCCCGCTGGTACGCGCCGCACGCTTCGTGTCCCACACTGTGCGTCCTGTGAGGAGGATGCCACTATCCGTGGCCGAGTGGCAGGGGATTCCCCGGCTCCGGCCGCGGATCGGCGGGTTCAGCCGGTGGATCGGCAGGTTCAGCCCGCGGTACGCAGCTCCGGGTGCTCAGCGACGACCGTGCACGAGCCGGGGGCGACCTCCGTGAACCCGGCGTCCCGCACCACGGGGAGTCCGCTGCCGGTCAGCTGCGCCCAGTGCGCTCCGTCGCGCGCCGGACGCACCGCGAGCGGAAACCCCGCCTGCTGCCAGGCCGTGCGCCCGGCGGCCTCCAGCTGCCACCAGGCCAGCTGCGCGCCGTGTCCGGCCTGTGCCATCGCCTTGCCCGCCGACATCTCCACCTCGGGGTTGAGCCAGAGCACGGGCGTACCGGGGTCGGGGGCGACCGGCGGCTTCGGATCGTCCAACTCCGTACCCGAGACCTGCAGCCGCGCCAGCTCCCTGGGCCAGCCGTCCAGCGGGACCGGCGGGAAGACCCGCACCTCGGCGCCGCTCCCGGCCACGGTGATGCCCTCCAGCGGCTGAGCGCGCCGCCACTCCGCGCCCCTCGCCCGCCGTACGACCTTGCGGATCTGCCGCTCCTCCCACAGCCGTACCCGCTTGTGCCACGCGCCGGTCTCCGCCACCGTGCGGGGATCGGCGAGCAGCGTGAGCACCGCGCGGGCCGCCGTCTCCAAGGCGTCTGTGCGGGCCGGTGGTGCGGCGCGCTCGATACGGACGACGAGGGGCAGGACGAAGCGGTCGGTCCCGGTGGGTTCGGGGCCGGCGGGGTGCTCGGCCGCGGAGTCGGTAAAGGTCACCTGTTCAGTCTGCCAGCGGCCGGTGTCGCTCCTATGATCTGGGGCGTGAGGCTGGAAAATGTGGGCCGCCGCTACCGGGTGGGCGGGCCCTGGGTGCTGCGCGGAGTCGACCTCGACGTGCGCGCGGGCACCCTGCTGCGCGTGGAGGGCGGTAACGGGACCGGTAAGTCCACGCTGCTGCGGTTGCTGGCGGGGATCGACGCGCCCAGCGCGGGGCGGGTGCGCGGGCGCCCTCGCACGCGCGGGTACGTCCCCGAACGCTTCCCCGCCGCACTCCCGTTGCCTGCGCTCGGCTACCTCACCCATCTGGGCCGGGTCCGCGGCCTGGGACGACGCGCGGCAGCCCGGGAGGGCGCCGCCTGGCTGGAGCGGTTCGGCGCCGGACAGTACGCCGCCACCCGGATGCGGGAGCTGTCCAAGGGCAGCGCCCAGAAGGTCGCCGTCGCGCAGGCCCTGGTCGGCGGCCCCGAACTGCTGCTGCTCGACGAGGCCTGGACCGGCCTCGATCAGGACGCGCGCACGGTCCTGGACGGCGTGGTGCGCGAACGGGTGGCCGCGGGCGGCGCCGTGGTCTTCGTCGACCACGATCCGGCACGGCTCGCCGGCGCCCCGGACGCCGTCGTCCGGGTGGCGGCCGGGGGCCGGGTGGCGGCCGAGGTGCCGGCCGGCGCGCGGCGGTCCTCGATGACGCGCATCGAAGCGCTGGGGGCGCCCGGGGCCGGGGTGCCTGAGGGGTTGCCGTCAGGCGCGCGCCCGCGGCTCACGCCGGACGGCGAGCTGTCGCTGACGCTGCCCGCCACCGCTTCCGACGCGGCGCTGCGGGCGCTGCTGGCCGCACGACCCGGCTGGCACGTCCGCTTGGTACGGCCGCTGGGGGAGTGGGAGACGGACGAGGGGAATGACGAGGGGAATGCCTGGTGAGGGTGACGCTCGCGCTGACCCGCTATCAACTCGCCCTGCTGGTGCGCTCCCAGCGGTGGCTGGCGCCGCTGCTGCTGTACGCCGGGCTGCTGGCCGTCGGTGTGCGGGCCGGGCAGCCGCTGCTGGACTCGCTGGGGCTCGCCGCCGCCGCGCTGCTGCCCCCCGCCGCCTGGCTGGTGCGCGGCTGTGTGACGGCCGAGCCGCCCGCGGCCCGGCACTGCGCGGCTGCCGCGGCGGGGGCCTGGCGGGTGCACCTCGCGGGTGTGGCGGCCGGGGGCGTGGCGGCTCTGCTGTTCGGGTGTGCGGGAGTGGGGCTGGTGGCCGCGACGAGTGCCCCGCGCAGTACGGACGGGTCGGTCGCCGTGCCCTTGCTGCCGGCCGTGGGCGCCGGGCTGTGCGGAATGCTCGCGTGCGTGCTGACGGGGGCCGCGGTGGGGGCGCTGGGCAACCGGCCGCTGATCCGGTCCCGGGGATATGCGGTGGCCGCCACGCTGCTGGGCAGCGTGGCGGCGCTCGCCCTGGGCGCCTCACCCGCCAACGCGGCGGTCACGGGGCTGGTCCGCGGCTCGGCACAGGGAGCCGTCCAGGTGCCGTGGGTGCCGTCGCTGTGCGCCGTGGCCCTCGCGGGCCTCGCCGCGACGGCGGCCTGCGCCGTGGCCACCCGCCGCGAGTGAGGGCTGTTCTTCCCGCTTTCTCCCTGGCGCCTTCGGGGCGCGTCCCGTCAGTGTTTCCAGGGCCCGGTGACCGCGAAGGTCGTGCCAGGTGTGTAGCAGTTGAGGTACATGGTCCGGCCGTCGGGTGCGAAGGTCACGCCCGCGAACTCGCCCCACTCCGGTTCCTCTGGGGTGCCGATGTTCTGGGCGCCCCGCGCCATCGGGTAGACCGTGCCCTTCCGGGTGAGACCGTAGACGTGCTGTGCTCCCGCGCCGTCCTCGCACACCATCAGTCCGCCGTTGGGGGCGAGACAGATGTTGTCGGGCTCCTCGCCCGGCAGCTGCACATCGGTGTCGGGGCCGAAGACGATGACCAGGGTGAGTCGGCGGCGGGACGGATCGTAGCGCCAGATCTGCCCGAAGTGGTCGCCCTGCGACCCCTCGGCGCTGCGCGCGTAGCTGGAGACGAAGTAGACGCAGGAGCCGCCCCAGTAGCACCCCTCCAGCTTCTGCGCGTGGGTGATGCCGCCCTTGCCGAAGTCCTGGAGGCGGATGGGGGTCTGTGCGGCGAGCGGGTCGGGGACCTCCACCCACTCGACGCCGTCGAAGGAGCTGCCCGTCTCGGTGACGGCCGAGAGGTCGGGCACGCCCGGCACCCGCATGGCCTCCAGCCTGCCGCCCGCGTGCAGCGAACCGTATCCGCCCTTGGGCTTGTCGGGCAGGAAGCGGTAGAAGAGCCCGAAGGGTTTGTCGAAGGCGTCCTCGGTCTCGTAGACGACACCGGTACGCGGATCGAAGGCGACGGCCTCGTGCTGGAAGCGGCCCATGGCCTTCAGCGGCTCGACCGAGGTGGGGCGGCGCCGGTCGAAGCCGACCTCGAAGATGAAGCCGTGGTCCTTGGTGTAGCCCTCCTCGCCGGCCCGGAACTCGGTTTCCTCGCAGGTCAGCCAGGTGCCCCAGAGGCTCGGTCCGCCGGCGCAGTTGGTGGAGGTGCCCGCGATGCCCACGCGCTCGGTCAGCACGTCGTTGTCGCCGTCCACTTCGAGGACCGTGCAGCCGCCCTCGGCCTCCGGGTCGTAGGTCAGCCCCTCGACCGTGGAGACGGGCACCCGGGAGTCCATCCGGTTCTCGTGGTTGCGCACCAGCCAGGTGCGGCCCCTGCCGTGACCGTGGCCGTGGCCGCGCCGCTCACCGGCGAAGGCGGCCATGCCGTCGAAGTTGCTGGGGACCTTGCCCTCTCCTGAGCGGAGCTGATCGCCCTCGCGGGAGAGCACCTTGTAGCGGAAGCCCTTGGGCAGATCGAGCAGCCCGTCGGGGTCGGGGACGAGCGGGCCGTAGCCCGCCCTGCCGCCGGTGGCCTGGGCGGCGGCGGTCCCTGTGAACAGTTCCGAAAGCGCGCCGCTGAAGGCGACCGCGGCTCCAGCGGCTCCGGTTCTTGCCAGCACTTGACGTCGGCTCGTGGACATCGGGCACTCTCCCCTGTTGGCGGACAGGTGAACCCAGTGTGTGTACCACGCGTACCAGCAAGCGCACACCGCTCAGGACGCAACCGGCGTCAACTCGGCCGGGTCTGCACCCCACTGCCGACGCGGATCAGCCGCCTGCCCCGACGCGGGTCAGCCGCCCCCGGTGCGGGTCAGCCGCCGGCCTCGGCGCGTGCCTCGGCCGCCGGTGCCGACCGGGGATCAGCCACCGGTGCCGGCGAGTCCGCCGCCGTCCCGGGCGAGCGCGGTCAGCCGGGAGATCGCCCGGAAGTACTTCTTGCGGTACCCGCCCTTGAGCATCTCCTCGCTGAACAGCTCGTCGAAGGGCACTCCGGAGGCCAGCACGGGGACCTCGCGGTCGTAGAGCCGGTCGGCGAGCACGACCAGGCGCAGCGCGGTCGACTGGTCGGGCACCGGCCCGAGCCCCGTCAGACAGACCGCCTGCACGCCCTTGACCAGCGCGCCGTAGCGGCTGGGGTGGACGCGCGAGAGATGGTCCAGCAGCGCGGGGAAGGCGTCCAGCGAGGCGCCGGGTATCCGGTGCGCGGCGCGGGTGACCTCTTCGTCCGTGTACGGCTCGGGGGCCTCGGGCAGCCCGCGGTGGCGGTAGTCCTCGCCGTCGATGCGCAGGGTGCGGAAGTGTGCGGACAGGCCCTGGATCTCCCGCAGGAAGTCGGCGGCGGCGAACCGCCCCTCGCCCAGCTTGCCCGGCAGCGTGTTCGAGGTCGCCGCGAGGGCCACGCCGTTCTCCACCAGTCTGGCCAGCAGGCTGGAGACGAGCACCGTGTCGCCCGGGTCGTCCAGCTCGAACTCGTCGATGCACAGCAACTGGTGGTCGCTGAGCGTCTGCACGGTCTGCTGGAAGCCCAGCGCGCCCACCAGGTTGGTCAGCTCGACGAAGGTGCCGAACGCCTTGCGCTCGGGGGCGGCCGGTGCCGCGTGCCACAGGGAGGCGAGCAGATGGGTCTTGCCGACGCCGTAGCCGCCGTCCAGGTACACGCCCCGGGGACCGGCGGGGGCCGCCTGCTTGGGCACCCGGCGGAACCAGCGCTTCGGCCCGCCGCTGCCGCCGCTCCGCGCCGCGCCGCCGAGGCCCTGTGCGAACGCGGCCAGTACCTGGACCGCCTCGGTCTGGCTGGGCTGCGCGGGGTCGGGTATGTAGGTGTCGAAGCGCACGCCGTCGAAGCGCGGTGGCGGCACCATCTCGGCCACCAACTGGTCGGCCGGTACGCGCGGCTCCAGTGCGGTGAGGGCGGCGGGGGCGTCGCCGGGGGCCCGGGAGCCGGTCTCGGATATGTGCGCTTCGGTCGTTGACACGATTGTCATGCTAGTCGGCCCGCCCCCGCGGGCGTGCCGCCCGCCGGGCGTGCGCCGTGCCACACTGCGCTGCATGCGACGCCTGTTCCCATCGAGTAGCGCCCCTGTACCGACCCCTGACGCGCCCGCACCGGACGTCTCGGCCCCGGAGTGGAGCATCGCCGAGATCGCCGAGGAGTACGCCTATCCGCCGGTGGGCGAGGGCGCCGACGAAGCGGACCGGTGGCTGCGCGGCAACATGGTCGCCTCCCTGGACGGTGCCATCCACCACGGCGGGCGGTCGCAGCCGCTCTCCTCCAAGGCCGACATGTGGATCTTCGGGGTGCTGCGGGCACTCGCCGATGTGGTGGTGGTCGGTGCCCGGACCGTACGCCAGGAGGGGTACCGGCCCGCCAAGCGGCGCAGCGGCTTCGCCGACCGCCGTGCCGCCGCCGGGCAGGCGCCGGCGCCTGCCATCGCGGTGGTCAGCGCCGGTCTGGAGCTGGACTTCTCGGCTCCCCTGTTCACCGAGCCCGTCGTCCCCACGCTGCTGATCACCGGCAGCGGTGCCCCGGCGGACCGGGTGGCGGAGGCGAGCCGGGCCGGTGTCGAGGTCGTCTTCGCAGGTGAGGGCAGCTCCGCGGACCCGTCGCGAGTGCCGGGTCTGCTCGCCGCGCGAGGGCTGCGGCGGCAGCTGACGGAGGGCGGCCCCACATTGCTTGGGGAATTCGCCGATGCCGGGGTACTTGATGAGCTATGTCTGTCGATCTCCCCCCGAATCGTCGCCGGATCGGCGCCGCGAATCATGAACGGGCCCGTCCTGCCGGACCCCGACGAGTTCACGCTGGAAGGGGTGCTGGAAGAAGGAGGGTTCCTCTTCACGCGTTACCGTCGGTTGCGAGCCACTGCGGAATGAGACGTTCCGCTTCTGTGCCGCTGGGCAGACTGACAATCGCAGGACCCGTGGGAACACGGGGCAGCAGGGTTTCTTTCCGACCGCAGAAAGGGCGCCCGTCGTGATCACGACAGTGCTGATGATCGAGAAGCCACTGGTGTCCGCCGACGCGGAGATGGTGACGACGCTGCACGGCGAGGAGCCCGTCTCCTTCGTCGTCCTCATGCAGCCGCGCGGCGACCAGGACCGACTGCTGCGAGCGCTGGACGATGTGGCGCTCGGTGAACTGGACCAAGTGGTGCGTGAGGGCGACGAGCCCGAGGGCGGCGACGCCGTCGGCCCCGCCGAGCAGGCCCTGGAGCTCTCCTTGAAGCGCCTCAGAGACGCCGGCTGCGAGGCCGTCGGTCAGATCATCGAGGATCACCCCCTCGATGTCCTGAAGTCCGTCGCCGACCAGACCCGCGCCGACGAGGTCATCGTCTTGACCGCCCCCCATCTGGTCGAGGAGTTCTTCCACCGGGACTGGGCCTCCCGGGCCCGGCACAAGGTCGGCGTGCCGGTGCTGAAGCTGTTCGCGCACAACGACGAGGAGTAGCGGCCGGGAGGCAGCGGGGGAGGGGGTGGCTGTGCTCCGGACGGGAGGCCGCACCGCATAGGCTTGCGCCGTTCCTCGTCCTCCCCGGCCCGCGGTCGGGAGGTGCCCGATCGAGCCAGCAGGAGAAGTCCGTATGACCGCTGCCGCCACTCCCTCCCTCCCCTCCGCCATGGAGCGGCCGCACTTCGTCGGGATCGGTGGCGCGGGGATGTCCGGCATCGCGAAGATCCTGGCGGTGCGCGGCGCCCGGGTCGCGGGCAGCGACGCCCGTGAGTCGGCGACGGCCGACGCGCTGCGCGGTTTCGGCGTGACCGTCCACATCGGTCACGCCACCGCGCACCTGGCGCCGGACGCGACGGTCGTGGTCGTCTCCAGCGCCATCCGCGAGGACAATCCGGAGCTGGTCGAGGCGAACCGGCGCGGTCTTCCGGTGCTGCACCGCGCCGACGCGCTGGCCGCGCTGATGGAGGGGCTGCGCCCGCTGGCCGTCGCGGGTACCCATGGCAAGACGACGACCACCTCGATGCTCGCCGTCAGCCTGGCCGATCTGGGCCTCGACCCCTCCTACGCGATCGGCGGCGATCTGGAGGGACCCGGCTCCAACGCCCACCAGGGCACCGGGGAGATCTTCGTCGCGGAGGCGGACGAGAGCGACCGGAGTTTCCACAAGTACGCGCCCGAGGTCGCCATCGTCCTCAATGTGGAACTCGACCACCACGCCAACTACGCCTCCATGGAGGAGATCTACGAGTCCTTCGAGACGTTCGCCGGCCGCATCGTGGACGGCGGCACCCTGGTGATCTCCGCCGACCAGGAGGGGGCGCGGGAGCTGACCCGGCGGCTGCGCGCCGCTCCGCGCGAGCGCGCGCTCACCATCCGTACGTACGGGCAGGCCGAGGACGCCGACGTACGGGTTGTCAAGATCACCCCGAAGGGGCTGACCAGCGAGGTCGTCGTCGTGCTCGCCGGCGCGGAGCTGACCTTCGACGTCGCGGTCCCCGGCAACCACTACGCCCTCAACGCGGTGGCGGCCCTCGCCGCGGGTGCGGCGCTCGGGGTGCCCGCCGGGGAGCTGGGGCGCGCGCTCGGCTCGTACACCGGCGTCAAGCGCCGCCTCCAGCTCAAGGGGCTGGCCCGCGGCGTACAGGTGATCGACTCCTACGCCCACCACCCCACCGAGATGACCGCCGACCTGGAGGCCATCAGGGGCGGTGCGCGAGACGGCCGGGTACTGGTGGTCTTCCAGCCGCACCTCTTCAGCCGCACCCAGGAGCTGGGCAAGGAGATGGGGGAGGCCCTGGCGCTGGCCGACGGCTCGGTCGTGCTGCCGATCTATCCGGCGCGCGAGGACCCGATCCCGGGCGTGACCAGCGCGCTGATCACCGATGCGGCGCAGGCCGCGGGCGCGGCCGTGCGTGCCGTGGACGCGCCGGCCGAGGCCGTGGAGGCGGTGGTGGGAATGGCCGAGCCCGGCGATCTCGTTCTCACCATGGGCGCGGGTGACGTCACGGAGCTGGGCCCCGGGATTCTCGCCCGGCTCGCGGAGTGACGGGCCGCGGCCCGCGCCCCGCCCGTACCCCGAACAGCGCTGAGGAGCCGAGATGGCCTACGAGATCGACAAGACCGAGGAGCAGTGGCGCGCGGAGCTGACGCCCGAGGAGTACCACGTGCTGCGCGAGTCTGGTACGGAGCGCCCGTTCACCGGTGAGTACACCGACACCGGGACCACGGGCGTCTACACCTGCCGGGCCTGCGGCGCCGAGCTGTTCCGCTCGGACACCAAGTTCGCCTCCCACTGTGGTTGGCCCAGCTTCTACGACCCGGCCGACTCGGACGCCGTCGAGCTGCTGACCGACAGCTCCCTGGGCATGGTCCGCACCGAGGTCCGCTGCGCCCGCTGCGGCTCCCACCTCGGGCACGTTTTCGAGGGCGAGGGCTATCCGACGCCCACGGATCAGCGCTACTGCATCAACTCGATCTCCTTGAAGCTGGAGCCCAAGGATCAAGAAGACTGAAGTGCCCGCCCCCCGGCGGAATACGCGACCGACCCCGGCAGTTCATTTGTACGCTGCACGCAGCTGATGTGATGCGTCTGGTCATGCGGCGCGACACAGTGGACAGCGCAACAGTGAACTCAACAGTGAAGGGGTGGCGACGCGCGTGGGGGAGAGCTTGGCTGCGGGGCCTGGTGGGCACATAGGTACGGCGGCGGGCGGGCGTTGGATCGTCCCCGTACTGGCGTTCGGCGGAATCTCCGTCGCCGTCATGCAGACCCTCATCGTCCCGGTCGTCGCCCAACTGCCGACCCTGCTGCACACCACGACGTCCAACGCCTCCTGGGTGATCACCTCCACGCTGCTGTCCGGTGCCGTCGCCACGCCCATCATGGGCAGGCTCGGTGACCTGTACGGGAAGCGGCGGATCGTGCTGCTGAGCCTGGGACTGATGGTGCTCGGCTCGCTGATGTGCGGCTTCACCTCGGCACTGGTGCCGATGGTCGCCGGGCGAGCCGTGCAGGGGTTCGCGATGGGCGCCATTCCGCTGGGCATCGGCATCATGCGCGACGCGCTGCCGCCCGAACGACTGGGCTCGGCCATGGCGTTCATGAGCTCGTCGCTCGGAGTGGGCGGCGCGCTGGGCATGCCGCTGGCCGCCTACGTCGCCCAGTACACCGACTGGCATGTGCTCTTCTTCGGCTCGGCGGGCATCGGCGCCCTCGCCATGGTGCTCGTCGCCCTCCTGGTGCCCGAGTCCCCGACCCGCACCCCGGGCCGCTTCGACGTGCTGGGCACCCTGGGGCTGACCGCGGGACTGGTGACGCTGCTGCTGCCCGTCTCCAAGGGCGGTGACTGGGGCTGGTCGAGCGGCACCGTGCTGAGCCTGTTCGGTTCCGCCGCGGTGATCTTCGCCGTCTGGGGGCTGTTCGAACTGCGGATCCCCCACCCGCTGGTGGATCTGCGTACGACGGCCCGCCGCCAGGTGCTGCTGACCAACCTCGCCTCCATCATGGTCGGCCTCGCCTTCTACGCCCTCACGCTGGTCCTGCCGCAGCTCCTGCAGCTTCCCGCCGCCACCGGATACGGGCTCGGCCAGTCGATGGTGGTCTCCGGGCTGTGTGTGGCGCCCATGGGCATCGCCATGATGCTCGTCTCCTCGCTGTCGGCGCGGCTGTCCAAGGCTCGCGGCCCCAAGGTGTCGCTGATGACGGGTCTGCTGATCCTGGCCGTCTCCTATCTGCTGGGCACCCAGCTGATGTCGGCGGTGTGGCAGACGGTGGTGCTGTCCGTGCTGATCGGCGTCGGCATCGGAATCGCCTACTCCGCGATGCCCGCACTCATCCTCGGAGCCGTCGCCCCCTCCGAGTCCGGCGCGGCCAACGGACTGAACACCCTGATGCGTTCGATCGGGACATCGACGTCGAGCGCGGTCGTCGGCGTGGTCCTCGCCCATATGACCAGCCCGCTCGGCGCCACCCGGGTGCCCAACATGGACGGCTTCCGTACGGCCTTCCTCATCGCGGCGGGCGCGGCGGTGCTGGGCCTCCTGATCGCCGCGTTCCTGCCGTCATCCTCCGGCCCCGACACCGGCGCGCCCCGTCAAAGGCGCGGGGAACTGCGCGAGCTGCCACAGAGCACCCGCAGTCTGCGAACGACCGGGAGGGGCACCCCCTCTCCGAACCGCTAGCGCAGCACCGCGGCGGACGCCGGCGGCAGCCGCACCGCACCGTCCACCACCCGCGTCTCCGGCTCCCAGGCGGCGAGCAGCGCCGTCCGCGCGGAGGGCACCGGCACGGTTGCCGCATGCTCCGCGGAGAAGTTCACCGCGACGTACAGCGGCCCGTTGCGGAGCAGCAACCACTGCTCATCGCCGCCCTCCGCGCAGCGGACACCCGCCTCGCCCAGCGGCAGGTGCGCCAGCACGGGGTGGGCCCGGCGCACCCCCAGCAGCGTGCGGTGCCAGTCCAGCAGCCGAGCGTGCGGTGCCCGGGAGGGCTCGTCCCAGTCCAGGCACGAGCGGCGGCGGGTCGCCGGGTCCTGCGGGTCGGGGATGGCCTCGGCCTCCCACCCGTGCTCCGCGAACTCCCGTCGCCGCCCCGCGCGTACGGCCTCGGCCAGCTCGGCGTCCTGGTGGTCGGTGAAGTACTGCCAGGGGGTGCGGGCGCCCCACTCCTCGCCCATGAACAGCATCGGCGTCCCCGGCGCCAGCAGTACCAGTGCGGCCGCGCACGCCAGCAGTCCGGGCGGCAGGGACAGGGAAAGCCGGTCGCCCAGCGCCCGGTTGCCGATCTGGTCGTGCGTCTGCGCGTACGCCAGGAAGCGGTGTGCCGGGGTCTCGGCGGCTCCGGGACGGCGCACGGGCCGGCCGTGGCCGCGCCCGCGGAAGCTGGAGTACGTACCGTCGTGGAAGAAGGCGCCGGTCAGCGTCTTGGTGAGGGCGGCGAGCGGTGCGGCTGCGAAGTCGGCGTAGTAGCCGTGCGACTCGCCGGTCAGCGCGGTGTGCAGGGCGTGGTGGAAGTCGTCGTTCCACTGGGCGTGCACGCCGTGGCCGTTGGCGCTGCGCGGGGCCGTGGTGCGCGGGTCGTTCAGATCGGACTCGGCGATCAGGAACAGCGGGCGCCCGGTGTGTGCGGCCAGCGCGTCGACGGCCTCGGACAGCTGGGCCAGGAAGTGCTCCGCACGGGTGTCGGCCAGCGCGTGGACGGCGTCCAGCCGCAGCCCGTCGAGGTGGTGGTCGCGCAGAAAGGCCAGCGCGCTGCCGATGAGGTGGGCGCGCACCTCGTCGGAACCGGGTGCGTCCAGGTTGACGGCCGAACCCCAGGGGGTGCGGTGGCGGTCGGTGAAGTACGGCCCGAACGCGGGCAGTCGGTTCCCGGAGGGGCCCAGATGGTTGTGCACGACGTCCAGGACGACCCCGAGGCCGTGGCCGTGTGCGGCGTCCACGAACGCCTTCAGCCCGTCCGGCCCCCCGTAGGGCTCGTGCACCGCCCACAGCGCCACTCCGTCGTAGCCCCAGCCGTGGGTGCCGGGGAACGGACAGACGGGCATCAGCTCGATATGGCTGACGCCCAGGTCCGCCAGATGGCCGAGACGGTCGATCGCCGCCTCGAAGGTGCCCTGGGGCGTGAAGGTGCCGATGTGCAGCTCGTACAGGACGGCCCCGGGCAGCGGCACCCCCCGCCAGGGGTGCCGCCAGGTGTACGCGTCGTGTTCGACGACGGCGCTGAGCCCTTCGGGCCCGTCGGGCTGGCGGCGCGATCTCGGATCCGGCAGTACCGGCCCGCCGTCGAGGGAGAAGCCGTACCGGGTGCCGTCCCGGGCCGGTGCCTCGGCCTGCCACCAGCCCCGGTGGGTGGGCGAGGGGGTCATCGGGAGCCCGGAGGCGGGCGGGAGATGCAGGGTGACGGTTCGCGCGGTGGGAGCCCATACGTCGAACAGCATGCGCCCCATTCTCACCGGCCGCCCGGCACCTGTCGCCGGGCGGCCGGGACCGCGCCGCTCACCCGTGTTGGTGCAGTCCCCGTCCCGCCAGCGTCAGGAAGGCCTCCCCGACCGCCTCGCTCAGCGTCGGGTGCGGGTGGATGTGCTGGGCGATGTCCTCGGGGGAGGCGTCCCAGGCGACGGCGAGCTGGGATTCCGCGATCATCTCGGAGACGTGCGGGCCCACCAGATGCACACCCAGTACCCGCCCGTCGGGGCCGGGTTCGGCGACGACCTTCACCATGCCGCCCTGACCGTGCACCATGCCCTTGGCCGTGGCGGTCAACGGCAGCACATTGGTCACCACCTCGTGCCCGTCGGCCCTGGCCGCCGCCTCGCTCAGCCCGACCGAAGCCGTCTGCGGGCTGGAGTACGTCACACGCGGCACCGCCGCGTAGTCCACCGGACGGGGCGAGAGTCCTGCCAGCGTCTCCGCGACCACCAGCCCCTCCGCGAACGAGGCGTGCGCCAGCCCCAGGGAGGGCGGCGGGAGGAGATCGCCGACGACGTGCACACCGGGGACGGCCGTCTCCAGCGTGGTCCAGTCGGCCGGTGGCACATGGCCCCGCTCGTCCGTCGCCACCCCGGCCGCCGCCAGGCCCAGCCCGTCGGTGACCGGGACGCGGCCCACCGCCACCAGCAGCCGTTCTACCGCCAGGACGGTCTCCGCCCCGCGCGCCGGCTGCACCCGCGCCTCGACACCCGCGCCCGATCCGCCGGGCCGCCCCGCGCCGGTCCGGTGGGCGTCCACCAGGCGGGCGCCCGTCAGCACGGTGATGCCCCGCTTCTTCAGCGCGCGGGTCAGCTGCCGGCTGATATCCGCGTCCTCCAGCGGCAGCAGCCGCTCCGCCGCCTCCACCAGGGTGACCTCGGCGCCCATGGAGCGGTGGAACGAGGCGTACTCCACACCGATCGCTCCGCCGCCCAGCACCAGCACGCTGCCCGGCAGTCCGGGAGCGAACAGCGCGTCGTCGCTGGTGACCACGTGCTCCCCGTCCGGCTCCAGGCCGGGCAGCGTACGCGGCCGGGAGCCGGTCGCCAGGACGAGACCGCGCCGGGCCGTCCACCGCTCGCGTCCCCCGTGCGCCGCGGCGTCGACGTCGACATGGCGGGACCCGGCCAGCGTCGCGGTGCCCCGTACGACCGTGACGCCGGCCTTGGAGAGCTGGCCCTCCACGCCCTTGTGGTTGCGCGAGACGATGTCGTCGCGGGTGGCGACCAGGGCGCTCCAATCGACGCTGTCCAGCGTGGCCTTGACGCCCCACCGCTCGCGGGCCTCGGCCACCCCGTCGACCAGTTCCGCGGCGTGCAGCATCGCCTTGCTGGGCACACAGCCGCGATGCAGACAGGTGCCGCCGACCAACTCCCGCTCGACGAGGGTGACGTCGAGACCCAGGTGTGCGGCGCGAAGTGCCGTGCTGTAGCCGCCCGTTCCGCCGCCGATGACGATCACATCTGTGGTGTTCCCACTCATGGCCCCAGCCTCCGCCCCCGCCGGGGGATGAGTCCAACGCAATGATTCTATGGAAGCAATGAAAAGCGTTCATGGCAGTTTCGGCAGGGGTTCGGAGGTCGACTGGTGAGTCTGCGGCAGATGGAGTATCTGGTGACGGTCGTCGAGGAGACCTCCTTCACGCGCGCCGCCGAGGCGCTGCACGTCACCCAGTCGGCACTTTCGCACCAGATCAAGGCGCTGGAGCGCGAGGTCGGTGGCCCGCTGCTGGAACGGCTGCCGCGCGGCGTACGGCTGACCCCCATGGGGCGCGCCTTCCTGCCGGACGCCGAACTCGCCGTCCGCAGCGCCCGCCAGGCCCGCCGTGCGGCCCGCGCCGCGGCCGGTGCGGGCGGCGGTGAGCTGGAGATCGCCACCGTGCACGGGCTGGCGGTCGGCGTCCTGACGGAGGCCGTCGCGCGGATGCGGCAGCTCCACCCGCGGGTGACGCTGCGGCTGCGCGAGTACGCGACGGAGGAGGAACTGCGGGAACGGATGGCACGCGGGGTCGCCGACCTCGCCCTCGGCTACCGGATCGAGGACTGGCACGGCCCCTGCTGGGAGGTCGGTGAGGAGAGGATCGTCCTCGTCGTCCCGCCCGACGACCCGCTGTGCGACCGCCCGGGCGCCCAGGGGGAGCCGGTGGCGCTGGAGGAACTGGCCGACCGCGGCTGGGTGCGGTGCGGGATGGAACCCCGGATCGAGGGCCGGCCCTTCGTCGACCTGGTCTGCGGCCGGGCCGGGTTCGTCCCGCACACCGCCCTGCGGGTCGAGCACCCGACGACGGCGGCCCGGATGGCCGCCGCCGGCGCGGGCATCTGCCTCGTCTCGGCCCATCTGACGCCTGCCCTCGTGCCCGCCCGGCAACTCGTGGACATCGGCCCACCCTGGCGCCGCCCGCTCACCGCCTTCTGCCGCTCCCGGCCGACCGGGGCGGCGGAGGCCTTCCTGCGCGTACTGCGGCAGGGGCAGCCGCCCGGCGACCGGCCCGGCTAGGCCCGGCGTTCGAGCAGGGCCACCGGTGCGCTCCGGAAGAGGTGGCTCAACAACACGGTGCCGGACAGCTCGCGCGTGCCGCCGCCGTCCGGGAGGGCGTCCCGCCAGATGCCCTCCGGCAGCGTCAGGCTCGTGGGGCCCCAGCCGCCGTGCCGGCCCAGGCGCAACGACAGCCGGGTGACCGCGACCAGCACCGCACCGCTCCGTACGAACGCCACGCAGTGCGCGGCCTGCTCGCCCTGGGCGTACAACGGTTCGTACGCGGCCGCGGCCCTGGAGAGGAACAGCTCCGGGTGGTCGGCGCGCAGCCGCAGCGCCGTCGCCGTCAGCCGCGCCTTCTCCGTGGCCGGCAGACTGCTTCCGTGCCGCTCGCCCAGCACCGCCGGGTCCCGGTTGTCGGGGTCCACGAGCGCCCGGTAGGTGTGCTCGGTGCCCTGGTACAGATCGGGCACGCCGGGCATCGTCAGCTGCACCAGTGCGGCACCCAGCACGTTGGCCCGCACATGAGGGGCGAGACCGGTCGCGAATGCGGCTGTCGCCTGTGCGTCCGCGCTGTCGCGCTGGACGGTGACGAAGCGCTCGACGGCGGCTTCGTACTCCGCGTCCGGCTCCGTCCAGGTCGTGCGCAACCCCGCTTCCCGTACCGCCTTCAGCAGGGCGGGCACCAGCCGTTCGGGCGGCGGCGGGAACACGCCGAGGGCGAGCGCGGTCTGCCGGTACACCCAGGCCGTGTGGCGGTCGGGCGCCGCCGAGGTGTCGGTCCGCGCCAGCAGTTCGGCCCACTGCCCTGGGCACTCGCTCAGTACGGCCAGTGCGGCGCGGGCGTCACCGCTGCGTTTGGTGTCGTGTGTGGACAGCACCACGCCCGATGTGGGCCGCTCCCGCTGCATACGGGCGCAGTACGCGTGGAACTCCTCGGGCGGCACCGCCGGGCTGCCCGGCTCGCCGCCCACCTCGCACGCCGACAGCAGCGGCACATAGCGGTAGAAGGCCGCGTCCTCCACCGACTTGGCGCGCAGCGCGGAGGACAACTGCGCGAACCGCACAGGGAACCGTCTGCTGTCCGTGCCGGGCCCGGTCGAGGCGTCGCCCAGCGCGAGCCGCAGTACGGCGTCCACCGCTGCTGCCTCCTCGGCCGGCCGGAAGACCTCCCGGGCTCCTGCCGCGGCACGCTCCAGCAGCGCGGCGTCCTCCGGCCCGGGGGGAGCGCCGTGCGCGGTGTACGGGCGGTACACCGGCAGCCGCACCAGCAGCTCGCACAGCGCGGTCCGCAGCGCCCAGGGCGCGTGGTCGCGCAGCGCCAGGTCCGGGGACGCGGCACACGCCCGTGAGGCGGTACGGGTCAGCCGTTCCGTCTCCGCGGCCAGATCGTGGGTCAGCACGCGACGGGCGGCGCGCTGCCGGGTCGCCTCCCACTCGCCACCCAGGTCCGCCGGCGCCCCGGTGAACGCCCGGTACGCCTCGACCAGTTCGCGGTGGCCGTGCGGGTCGGTGAAGAGCCCGTCCACGTGCCGGAGCGCGTCGTACCCCGTCGTGCCCGCCACCGGCCAGTCGCGAGGCAGCGCTTCACCGTCGGCGAGGATCTTCTCCACGATCGTCCAGCGGCCTCCGCTCTGCTCGTGCAGCCGCCGCAGATAGCCGCCCGGAGCGGCGAGACCGTCCGGATGGTCGACGCGCAACCCGTCGACGACGCCCTCGCGCAGCAGCTGGAGCACCTTGCGGTGGGTGGCCGCGAACACCTCCGGGTCCTCGACCCGTACCCCGATGAGACCCGAAATGGTGAAGAAGCGGCGGTAGTTGAGCTCGCTCCTGCCCAGCCGCCACCACGCCAGGCGGTAGTGCTGCGCCACGCACAGTTCGGGCAGCGGCAGCTGCTCGGTGCCCTCGCGCAGGGGCAGCACATGATCGCGGTAGCGCAGGGTGCCGTCCTCGACCCGCATCTCGGGCAGCGCCTCGTGCAACCGTTCCCCGAGCACCGGCAGCAGCACCCGCCCGTCGCCCGCCGCCCAGTCGATGTCGAACCAGCGCGCCCAAGGGGAGGCGGGGCCCTGGCGCAGCACCTCCCACAGCGGGCGGTTCAGCCGGGTGTCGGAGGGGACGGCCATATGGTTCGGCACGATGTCCAGGACCAGCCCCAGCCCGTGGGCGCCGGCGGTGGCCGCCAGCGCCCGCAGCCCGCGCTCGCCCCCCAGCTCCTGGCGCACCGAGCCGTGCTCGGTCACGTCGTAGCCGTGGGTGGAGCCCGGTACGGACGTCAGCACGGGGGACAGGTGCAGATGCGAGACGCCGAGCCGCGCCAGGTAGGGGACGGCGCGCTCGGCGGCGGCGAACGGGAAGTCCGGCTGGAGCTGGAGGCGGTAGGTCGCCGTGGGCGCGGCCACCGACGGAGTGCCCTCACATGTCATATGAGCCCTCATTCCCGGCCGGGGACACCCTCAGACGGGAGGGCGGAGGGTGACACCGTCAGTCACACCGGGCGTTGCAGCACCGCCATGTTGTGGGACTCCAGGGGCAGTTGCGCGCCCACGGCCACCTTCGGGCCCCCTCCTTGCGCGTAGGTCTCCTCCTGGGCGGTGTCGACGACGACCTCCCACTCCCGGCCGTGGTTGACGGGGATCACGAAGTCCACCGGCTCGTGGTGCGCGTTAAACAGCAGCAGGAACGAGTCGTCCGTGATGCGCTCCCCGCGCTCGCCCGGCTCGGAGATGGCGTTGCCGTTGAGGAAGACGGTCAGGGAGCGGGTGTGGGCGGCCTGCCATTCGCGCTGGGTCATCTCGGCGCCCTGCGGGGTGAACCAGGCGATGTCGGAGAGCTCGTCGTGGGTGCCCTCCATGGGCCGCCCGTGGAAGAACCGGCGGCGGCGGAAGACGGGGTGGTCGCGCCGCAGCCACACCATGGCGCGTACGAAGTCGCACAGCGCCTGGTCGGGCGCACCGGACCAGTCGGTGGGGGCGCCGTCGTCCGGCCACCGCACCCAGGCCAGCGGACCGTCCTGGCAGTAGGCGTTGTTGTTGCCGTGCTGTGTGCGGCCGAACTCGTCGCCGTGGCTGAGCATCGGCACACCCTGGGACAGCATCAGTGTGGCGATCAGGTTCCGCTTCTGGCGGCGCCGCAGTGCCACCACCGCGGCGTCTTCCGTGGGTCCCTCGGCGCCGCAGTTCCACGATCTGTTGTAGCTCTCTCCGTCGCGGTTGTCCTCGCCGTTGGCCTCGTTCTGCTTGTCGTTGTACGAGACCAGGTCGTACGAGACCAGGTCGTGCAGGGTGAATCCGTCGTGGCAGGTGACGAAGTTTATGGAGGCCAGCGGGCGGCGTCCGTCGTCCTGGTAGAGGTCGGAGGAGCCGGTGAGCCGGAAGCCGAACTCGGCCATGGCGCGCGGTTCGCCCCGCCACAGGTCGCGCACGGTGTCGCGGTAGCGCCCGTTCCACTCGGTCCACAGGGACGGGAAGTTGCCCACCTGGTAGCCGCCCTCCCCCAGGTCCCACGGCTCGGCGATCAGCTTCACCTGGCTGACGACGGGATCCTGCTGCACCAGGTCGAAGAAGGAGGAGAGCCGGTCGACCTCGTGGAACTGCCGCGCCAGGGTGGCGGCCAGATCGAAGCGGAAGCCGTCCACGTGCATCTCCAGCACCCAGTAGCGCAGCGAGTCCATGATGAGCTGGAGGACGTGGGGGCTGCGCATCAGGAGTGAATTCCCCGTGCCCGTCGTGTCCAGGTAGTAGCGCGGATCGTCCGCGAGGCGGTAGTACGAGGCGTTGTCCAGTCCCCGGAAGGAGAGCGTGGGGCCGAGGTGGTTGCCTTCCGCCGTGTGGTTGTAGACGACGTCGAGGATGACCTCGATGCCTGCCTCGTGCAGTGCGCGCACGGCGTGTTTGAACTCCTGCACCTGCTGGCCGCGCTCGCCCCAGGAGGCGTAGGCGCTGTGCGGGGCGAAGAAGCCGATGGTGTTGTAGCCCCAGTAGTTGCTCAGACCCGCCTCGGCGAGCCGGTGGTCGGTGACCGACTGGTGCACCGGCATCAGCTCCAGCGCGGTGACGCCCAGCTGAGTCAGATGGGCGATGACCGCGGGGTGCGCCAGCGCCGCGTAGGTGCCGCGCAGCTCGTCCGGCAACTGCGGGTGCAGCATGGTGAGGCCCTTCACATGTGCCTCGTAGAGCACCGTGCGGTGGTAGTCGGTGCGCGGCGAGCGGTCGTCGCCCCAGTCGAAGTAGGGGTTGATCACCACGGAGGTCATGGTGTGCGGTGCGGAGTCCAGGTCGTTGCGCCGCTCGGGGTCGTCGAAGTGGTAGCCGAAGACGGCCTCGTTCCAGTCGACCGAGCCGCTGATGGCCTTCGCATACGGATCGAGCAGCAGTTTGGCGCTGTTGCAGCGCCGGCCGTTCTCCGGCGCGTACGGGCCGTGGGCGCGGAAGCCGTAGCGCTGGCCGGGCAGCACCCCGGGCAGATAGGCGTGCCGTACGAACCCGTCCGACTCGCGCAGCTCGACCGCCGTCTCCGAACCGTCCTCGTACAGCAAGCACACCTCTACGCGCTCCGCCGCCTCGGAGAAGACGGCGAAATTGGTGCCCGCGCCGTCGTAGTTGGCCCCCAAGGGGTACGCGTGTCCCGGCCAGACCTGCATAGGAGTGTCTCTTCCCCATCGACGTGTCGCTACGGCACCGCGGCGGGCGCGGTGGGCCCCGTCGTCATCTTCCCCCGTCCGCCGGTGCGGTTACCGGAAGTTGACAGGGGTTCCGGGTGCACCTGTCGGACGGCCGCAGTAGTCTTCCTTGATCGAACAGCGGGGGCCGAGACCGGGCGTGGAAGGCGGTGCGCAGTTGGGCGCGGGAGGGCTTGAACTCCCCCCAGGCGACGGCGGTGAGGGGCCGGAAGGCGGCGGTGCCGCCTCGGAAGCCGGAACGGCGGACGATCCCATGGGCGGGCTGGGGATGGGAGGACCGCCCGGCCGGAGGCTGGGGGAGGCGGGGCTGCAGCCCGGCGCCGTCCCGCTGGCGCGCCCCATGGAGATCGGCGCGGACGTGGGCTGGAGCGAGGACGACTGGGCCGAGGTACGCACCAGGGCGCAGCGCGCCGGGCGCGCCTACGTCTGGCTGAACCTGGTCGAACAGCGGACGCGGGCCGTCGTCGCCGCCGTACTGCGGCCGATCTACGAACCCGTCCACGGCGAGGAGTGGGTGATCGCCGCGGCCGGACCGGCGGGGCAGGAGTGGGTGCAACGGGCCGCGGCCGTACGGGAGGTCAGCCGGCGCAAGGGCTATCTCCTGGACCCCGCCGACGACACCCTCATCTCGTTCCTGACGCTGCCGCAGCTGCGCGAGTTGATGGTGCAGCACTGGCCCTGCTTCGAGCCGTACTTCGACGACCGGCGCGAGGTGGAGCTGGCGCTGGACGAACTGGAGGTGGCGCGCAGCGCGGTGGCGCGCAACCGCGCGCTGTCCGAGACGGTGCTCGCACAGGCCGAGCGGATGTGCCGACGGCTGCTGGAGTTGCTGGGGACCGTGCCCGAGGGGGCGGCCGCGGTCGGCCGGCTGCCGGTCGACGCCGTGGAGGAGTTGGTCGGGGACCGCTTCGCCGATGTGGTCGGTGTGCACGCCGACCGGGTGCGGCTCCAGCGGCAACTCCCCGCCGAGGACCTGTTCGGCGGGGCGCGACGGCTGGACGCCATCGGGATCGGGCTCAATCTGCTGGTGCAGAACTACAGCGGGCGGCGGCTGGTGCGGCTGGCCGAGGCGGGCTGCCGGGTGCGGCTGCTGTTCCTCAACCCGGCCAGCAGCGCCGTGAAGCGGCGGGAGCGGGAGCTGGGCCTCAAGCGGGGCGAACTGGCCCGTTCGGTGGAGACCAACATCCTCCATATGCGGCGGGTCCGCTCCCGGCTGCGGGACCAGGCGGCCTTCGAGATCCACGTCTTCGACGAGACCCCGCGGTTCACCGCGTACATGGTCGACGGGGACGGCCCCGACGGGCTGGCGGTCGTCCAGTCGTATCTGCGCGGCGCGCGGGGGATGGAGACGCCTGTCTTCGTGCTGCGCGGTCCCGGACGTACGGTCTCGTCGGCCGCCCGCGACGAGTCGGAGGGGGCGCTCTTCCCCGCCTACCGCGAGGAGTTCGAGTCGTTCTGGGCGGACTCGCGGCCGGTGTCATAGATGTGCGGCAGCAGGCGGCCACCCCCGTGTGTCGTGTGTGTCACAGTCCCCCAAGTCCCTTGAGCCACACCGAGCAATCCGACAGTGTTTCGAACGATCCATCGACGGATCGGCTCGACCGCACACTTCGGAGGACTTCCTCGGCATGGCACAACACGGGGCACGCCACACCAAGCGCCGGATATCCCTCGCGATCGGCGCCGCCGTCGCCGTCGCGGGGGGAGCGACACTGCTGACCCTCCCGGCCGGTGCCGCACCCGCAGAGGGCACCGTCCTGGGAGCCGGCGCCGAGGGCGCGGTCAAGGGCGACTACATCGTGCTGCTCAAGGGTGACCCCGCCAAGGGCACCGGGGCCAGGGCTGCCACCGAGGCCGAGGACCTGTCCGACGAGTACGGCGGCAAGGTCGAGCACACGTACCACGCCGCGCTCAACGGCTACTCCACCAAGGGGCTCAGCGCCGAGGACGCCCGGCGGCTGGCGGCCGACGACAAGGTGGCGAAGGTCGTCCAGGCCCGGGTGATCACCGGACAGGCCACCCAGACCGATCCACCCTCCTGGGGACAGGACCGGGTCGACCAGGCGGCCAAGACGCTCGACAAGAAGTACGGCTACCCCGACAGCGCCGGTTCGGGCGTGCGGGCGTACGTCGTCGACAGCGGCGTGCGCGTCAGCCACCAGGACTTCGGCGGCCGGGCCGTCAACGGCTACGACGTCGTGGACGGCGACAAGACCGCGCAGGACGGCGCCAACCACGGCACACACGTCTCCGGCACCATCGCGGGCACCAAGTACGGCATAGCCAAGAAGGCGAAGATCGTCGCCGTGCGCATCCTCGGCGACGACAACAGGGGCACCACGGCCGACGCCGTCGCCGGCATCGACTGGATGATCAAGGACCACAAGGCCAAGGGCGGCCCGGCCGTGGCCAACATGAGCATCGGCGGCTTCAAGGACTACGCGCTGGACGAGGCCGTCGAACGGGCCGTCGCCGCGAACATCACCTGCGTCGTCGCGGCCGGCAACGACAGCGGTGACGCCTCCGCCGCCTCCCCGGCCCGGGTGCCCCAGGCCATCACGGTGGCAGCCAGCGACCAGCAGGACCGGCAGACGGACTTCTCCAACTACGGCAAGAGCGTCGACCTGTACGCCCCCGGCATCGACGTCGTCTCGGCCAGCAACAGGAGCGACAGCGCCTCCATGGCCGGCTGGGGCACCTCCATGGCCACCCCGCACGTCTCCGGCGCCGCCGCCCTCTATCTGAGCCGGCACAAGACGGCCACTCCCGCGCAGGTCGCCGAGGCGCTCACGGACGGCGCGACCAAGTCGGCGATCACCAACCCGAGCACCGGTACGCCCAACAAGCTGCTGCGCGTGCCCAAGTAACGCTCATTCACGGTCATTTCTGACCGACGCCCGTGCGTAACCCCGGATTTCCGGGTAAGCGCCCACCAGGCCCGCCGCGCCCTCCCCCCACGGGGCACGGCGGGCCGCTCCCGTACCGGCGCCGCTTCGGCAGCCGTCAGGCGGCTGTGGCGGGGACCGGGAGGCGGGTGGTCGTGGCGGCCGTGTAGCGCTCGATCACCACCCGGGCCACCTCCGGTGCCGCGCCCAGCGCCGGGGCGAGGATGTCGGCTCCGGCCTCGTGGGCTCCGGCCGCGATGCGGTCGGGGAGGCGGCCGGGGGCCAGCACGTAGGGGGCGACGGCGACCCGGCGGGCTCCGGCGGCGCGCAGGTCCCGCACGGCGTCCGCCGTGCGGGGTCGAGCAGCGGAGGCGAACGCAGGCCGCACGGCACACCAACCGGTGGTACGCCGCCACTCCCGCGCGATTTCAGCGATCACTGCGCTCGCCTCCGGGTCCGAGGAACCGGCGGACGCCAGAACGACGCCGGTCGAGTGCGCGTCGCCGGGGGGCAGTCCGGCCGCGCGCAGCCGCCGCTCCAAGGCGGCGGTCAGCAGGGGGTGCGGGCCCAGTACGTCGGCCTGCTGGACGGTCAGGTCCGGCAGTGCGGACGTCACCTCGGCCAGTACCCCCGGGATGTCGGTCTTGGCGTGGAAGGCACGGGTGAGCAGGAGCGGGACGGCCACGACCTCGCGGGTCCCGGCCGCGTACAGCCGTCCCAGCGCCCCGTGCACCGACGGCGCGTCGAAGTCCAGATAGCCGGCCGCCACCCGGACGCCGGGCAGCCGCCGCCGTACCCGGGTGGTGAGCGCGCCGATCGTCGCGGCGTGCCTGGGGTCCCGGCTCCCGTGCGCGACGAGCAGCAGTGCGGGCGGCCGCCGGCCGGCGGGGTCCGGTGGTGCGGGGAACATCAGCGCAGCAGCCCCCGGTGGCGCAGGACGCGCCGCTCGACGGGCGCGAAGATGAGCAGTTCGATGCCGATGCCCACCAGCAGGATGAGCAGAATCGCCCCGAGCACCAGCGGCATGTCCTGGTAGGAGCGTCCGGTCTCCAGCAGCCGGCCCAGGCCGGCGCCCAGCTCGGGGGAGGTGGCGATGAGTTCGGCCGCCATCAGGGAGCGCCAGGAGAACGCCCAGCCCTGCTTGAGGCCCGAGATGTAGCCCGGCAGCGCGGCGGGCAGCAGCACATGCCGTACGCCGCTCACTCCTGTCGCGCCGAGGACCTTTCCGGCGCGCAGATGCAGCGGATCGATCCGGTCCACGCCTGCGACCAGCCCGTTGGCGATGGAGGGGACGGCGCCGAGCAGTACCACCGCGTAGATCGTGGCGTCCGTCAGCCCGAACCAGATGATGGCGGCGGGCACCCAGGCCACCGACGGCAGCGACTGCAGCCCCGACAGTATCGGCCCGATCGCCGCGCGTACCGGTCGCACCCGCGCCACCAGCAGCCCCAACGGGGTACCGACCGCCAGCGCCACCACGAAGCCCAGCGCGCCCCGTGAGACGCTCTGCCAGATGATGCTGAGGATGGTGCCCTTGTACCACTCCTCGGCCAGCGCGTCCCACACCATCAGCGGGCTCGGCAGCTGGTAGTCGGGCTTCAGGTCGAGCGCGAACGCGGCCTGCCACAGCCCCAGTACGAGGGCGACGGCCACCAGCGGCGGCAGCGCCTTGCGGCGCAGCAGGACCGGCAGCGGTGTGCGGGCCGCGGTGCGGGTGTCGAGCGCGTCGAGGCCCGCCTCCAGTCCGGCCAGGTCGCTGCCGGCCTCGCGGCTCTTCCCTGGGGCGGCGGTGGGCCCGGCGGCGGCCCCGGCCCCGGCGGCGGTGGCGTCCGCGGCAGCACCCTCTGCGGCGGCGGCCCCGGCGGCGGACGCCACCCGTTCGTCGTCGGCTTTCGGCTGTGTCTCAGTGCTGGCCATGGCGGCGGATCTCCCCCCGGAGCTGTTCGGTGATCTCGACGGACAGTCCGGCCACGTCCGCGTCCTCGATCCGGCGCGGGTGCGGGATGCCGACCTGCCATTCCCGGGCGATCCGCCCGGGCCGGGAGGAGAGCAGCACGACGCGTTCGGCCAGGCGTACGGCCTCCCGGACGTTGTGCGTGACGAACAGGACGGCGACGTCCGTCTCCGACCAGATGCGGGTCAGCTCCTCGTGCAGGACGTCGCGGGTGATGGCGTCCAGCGCGGCGAACGGCTCGTCCATCAGCAGCAGCTTGCTGTCCTGCGCCAGCGCGCGGGCCAGCGCGACCCGCTGCCGCATCCCGCCGGACAGCTCGTGCACCCGCTTGCGGTGCGCGCCCTTGAGCCGTACGAGCTCCAGCAGCCGCTCGGCCTCGGCCGGGCGCTCCGCCTTGGGCATGCCGCGCAGCTTGAGCGCCAGCTCGATGTTCTTGCCCGCCGTCAGCCACGGGAAGAGCGCGTGCTCCTGGAACATCAGCGCCGGGCGGCCACCGGGCACCTCGACGGTGCCCGAGGTGGGGCTGTCGAGCCCGGCGACGAGGTTGAGCAGCGTGCTCTTGCCGCATCCCGACGCGCCCAGCAAGGTGACGAACTCGCCGTCGGCGACATCGATGCTGATGTCGTCCAGCACCTGCTGCTGGCCGAACGTCTTGGAGACGTTCGCGATACGGGCGGCAGCGGCGCGCCTGGTCGTTGTCACGGTCACCGGTTCACCTCCTGCAGTGGTCATCAGCGGTCGTTCCGGCCCAGCCCGGCGTCGCTCGGAGCGGGGCGGCCCTCGCTCTTGAGGACCCGGGTCAGCGGGGTCAGGTCGTAGATCCTGGACAGGCGGGGCTTCTTCAGCAGGTCCACCGAGGCCGCGTGCTCGGCCTGCCGGCGCAAGGTGGCGGCCAGCGGGTCGTCCGTCACATCGATCTGTGCGAACGCGCGGTCGAGCACCTTGTGGGGCAGGGGCTTGCCCGCGTCCCGCCGGAGGGCTTCGTTGAGGTGCTTCTTGGCCGCGTCCGGGTGCGAGCGGATCCACGCGTTCGTGCGCACGGACCCGCGCACCACCGCCTCGACGGCGTCCGGGTGTTCCTTGAGGAAGTCCTGCCGCACCACCAGGTTCGTGGTGACGAACTTGCCGTCCTTCCACAGCTTTTCCTCGTTCAGCAGGACCTTTCCGCCCTTGCTGACGAGCCTGGAGGCGGTCGGCTCTGGCACCCAGGCGCCGTCGATGCCGCCCTGCTGGAAGGTGGTGGGGATCTCCTTGTTGTCCTGCCGCAGTACCGAGGTCGCGCCTTCGCCCGTCTCGGGGTCGACCTTGATGCCCTTGGTCTTGAGGTAGTGCAGCAGAGCGACGTCCTGGGTGTTGCCCAGCTGCGGGGTGGCGATCTTCTTGCCCTTGAGGTCCTTGAGGGAGTCGACCTTCTCCGGGTCGACGACGAGCGAGGCCCCGCCGGAGGTCGCGCCCGCGACGATGCGCAGGTTCTTCCCGCCGGATTGCACATATCCGTTGATGGACGGCGACGGTCCGACCCACGCCATGTCCACGGCCTTCGCGTTGAGCGCCTCTATCGCGGAGGGGCCCGCGTTGAAGACCTGTGTCCTGACCCGCGTTCCGCCCAGCTCCTGCGGGACGGGTCCGCCCGAGCGCAGCCCCACCAGAGGGGTGGTGTGGGTGACGTTGGGGAAGTAGCCGAGCTTCACCTCGGCCAGCCCGTCGACCTTCTTGCCGCCCACGGGCTTCGGGTCGCCGCTCTCGACGGCTTTGGAGCCGTAGCCGCAGCCGGCGGCCAGCAGCAGGGAGGGCACGGCGACCAGGGCGCCGAGAGCGGTGCGGGTGCGGCGGACGTGGCGCGGCGGCCGAGGGCTCGGGATGCGGACAGGGGACACGAGGGCGTCCTCTCAGGAGGGGATGCGGGACGGGGACCGGGCGTACTCACCTACGCTCGTCACCGTCCACATCGCCCGACTCCGCCCTGGCCGCTGCCGCGTGCGCCGCTGCCGATGCGGCCACCGGTCTGGTCGAAGGTGGAGAAGGCCTCTCCCGGGATGCGGATGCCCATGGCTCAGAAGTCCCAGCCGTCGTCGTCGGGCGCCGGCGCGGATGCCGTCCGGGCGCCGGCGAAGGCCTCGCCGGCCATTCCGGCCGTCAGGGTGGAGCCGTCGGCCGGGTCGATCAGCAGGAAGGAGCCGGTGCGCCGCGAGCTCGCGTACGGGTCGACGGGCAGCGGCTCGGCGGTGCGCAGCACGACGCGGCCGATGTCGTTGGCGGCCAGTTCTCCGGGCGCCGGGTGGTGGGAGAGGTCGGCCAGGGTCAGCCGGGAGGGGATCTCCTTGACGATGGCCTTGACCGTGCGGGTGGTGTGCTTGAGCAGTACCCGGTCGCCGGGCCGCAGCGGCCGGTCGTGCAGATGGCAGACGGTCGCGGTCAGATCCTGGCTGGGCCGCACCGATGCCTCGGCCGGGGCGATCAGGTCACCGCGTGAGATGTCCAGGTCGTCGGCGAGCCGGACGGTGACCGACTGGGGCGCCCAGGCCACGTCCACCGATTCCCCCAGTGCGTCGATCGCCTCGATGGTGCTGGAGCGGCCGGAGGGGTGGACGGTGACGCGGTCGCCGACGCGCAGCACGCCGGAAGCCAACTGGCCGGCGTAGCCCCGGTAGTCGCGGTGCTCGGCGGTCTGAGCAGAAGGGGCCGCGCGAAGCGCGTCGTTGTGCGGGCGGGGGCGGGTGACGGGCGGGCGGATGACGTACTGGACGGGGAAGCGGGCCGGGTCGTCGGTGGGGTCGTGGGTGACCGCGACCGTCTCCAGGTGTTCCAGGACGGTCGGCCCGCTGTACCAGTCCATGTGCGCGGAGGGCGTCACCACGTTGTCGCCCTCCAGCGCGGAGATCGGGACGGCGGTCACCTCGGGCACGCCCAGGGAGGTGGCGTAGTCGGAGAACTCGCCCGCGATCCGCGCGAACGTCTCCTCGGCGTAGTCGACCAGGTCCATCTTGTTGACGGCGAGCACCACGTGCGGGACGCGCAGCAGCGCGGCGACGGCGGCGTGCCGGCGGGTCTGCTCGACCACGCCGTTACGGGCGTCGACCAGGACGACGGCCAGCTCGGCGGTGGAGGCGCCGGTGACCATGTTCCGGGTGTACTGCACATGCCCCGGGGTGTCGGCCAGGATGAACCGGCGCCTGGGGGTGGCGAAGTAGCGGTAGGCCACGTCGATGGTGATGCCCTGCTCGCGCTCGGCGCGCAGCCCGTCGGTGAGCAGCGCCAGGTCGGGTGCTTCCTGGCCGCGTGCCTGCGAGGCCCGGGAGACCGCCTCCAGCTGGTCGGTCAGCACCGACTTGGAGTCGTGCAGCAGGCGGCCCACCAGGGTGGACTTGCCGTCGTCGACGCTTCCGGCGGTGGCGAACCGCAGCAGTGAGGTGGCCGCCGACGCTTCGGCGGCCTGAGCTGTTCCGGCTGTGGTGCTCATCGTCTAGAAGTAGCCTTCCCGCTTGCGGTCTTCCATCGCGGCCTCGGAGAGCTTGTCGTCGGCCCGGGTGGCGCCGCGCTCGGTCAGCCGGGAGGCGGCGATCTCGGTGATCACCTTCTCCACCGTGTCCGCGTCGGAGTCCACGGCGCCGGTGCAGGACATGTCGCCGACGGTGCGGTAGCGCACCAGACGGGTCTCCACCCGCTCTTCGTCCTTGGGGCCGCCCCACTCACCGGGGGCGAGCCACATCCCCGAGCGGGAGAAGACCTCCCGCTCGTGCGCGTAGTAGATCGGGGGGAGTTCGATCTTCTCCCGCGCGATGTACTGCCACACGTCCAGCTCGGTCCAGTTGGACAGCGGGAAGACCCGCACATGCTCGCCCGGGGCGTGCCGCCCGTTGTAGAGCTGCCACAGTTCGGGGCGCTGCCTGCGGGGGTCCCAGCCGCCGAACTCGTCGCGCAGCGAGAAGACGCGCTCCTTGGCCCGGGCCTTCTCCTCGTCCCGGCGTCCGCCGCCGAAGACCGCGTCGAAGCGGTGCTCGTTGATGGCCTCCAGCAGCGGAAGCGTCTGCAGCGGGTTGCGGGTGCCGTCCGGGCGCTCGCGCAGGGTGCCCGCGTCGATGTAGTCCTGCACCGAGGCGACGTACAGCCGCAGTCCGTGCTCGGCCACCGTCTCGTCCCGGAAGCGCAGCACCTCGGGGAAGTTGTGCCCGGTGTCCACGTGCAGCAGCCCGAAGGGCAGCGGCGCCGGGGCGAAGGCCTTCAGCGCCAGGTGCAGCATGACGATCGAGTCCTTGCCGCCGGAGAAGAGGATCACCGGGCGCTCGAACTCTCCCGCGACCTCGCGGAAGATGTGCACCGCCTCCGACTCCAGCGCGTCCAGGTGGGTCAGCGCGAAGGGGTTGTCGATCTCCTCCGGCGCGGTCACCGCCGTGGTCATAGCAGTCCCCTCTCCTTCAGCAAGGTGTGCAGCGTGCCGGCCGATTCGGCCACGTCACGTCCGTGTGTCTCCAGGCGCAGGTCCGGGTCGGCCGGCTCCTCGTACGGGTCGTCGACACCCGTCAGTCCCGTCAGTTCGCCGGTGGCCTGCTTGGCGTACAGGCCCTTCACATCGCGCTGCGAGCACACCTCGACCGGTGTGGCCACGTGCACCTCCAGGTAGGGCGTGCCCTCGGCCATGTGCCGCTTGCGCACCGCCTCCCGGCTGTCGGCGTACGGCGCGATGACCGGCACCAGCGCGATCACCCCGTGCGAGGCCAGCAGTTCGGAGACGAAGCCGATGCGCTGCACGTTGGTGTCCCGGTCGGTACGGGAGAAGCCGAGTCCGGCGGAGAGGAAGGTGCGGATCTCGTCGCCGTCCAGTACCTCGACCCGGCGTCCCTCGCCGCGCAGCCGCTCGGCGAGCGCCGTGGCGATCGTCGTCTTGCCCGCGCTGGGCAGGCCGGTCAGCCATACCGTGGCGCCGCGTGCTCCGCTCATCGGTCTCCCCTGCTCGTCTGGTTCGGTCGCTTTGTCCCTGATGCCCCGTTGTCACTGGTGCAGCCCGCACTCGGTCTTGCCGCTGCCTGCCCAGCGCCCGGCGCGTGCGTCCTCGCCCGCCAGCACCCGGCGGGTGCAGGGGGCGCAGCCGATGGAGGCGTAACCGTCGGACAGCAGCGGATTGGTCAGCACGCCGTGCTCGGCGATGTAGTCGTCCACGTCCTGCTGGGTCCAGCGGGCGATGGGGGAGACCTTGACCTTCTGCCGCTTCTCGTCCCAGCCGACCACCGGGGTGTTCGCCCGGGTCGGGGACTCCTCGCGGCGCAGGCCCGTGGCCCAGGCGTCGTAGTCGCGCAGTCCCTCCTCCAGCGGCTGCACCTTGCGCAGCGCGCAGCACAGATCGGGGTCGCGGTCGTGCAGCCTGGGGCCGTGCTCCGCGTCCTGCTGGGCGACCGACCGGCGGGGGGTGAGGGTGATGACCTCGACGTCCATGACGGCCTTGACGGCGTCGCGGGTGCCGATGGTCTCGGGGAAGTGGTAGCCGGTGTCGAGGAAGACGACGCGTACGCCGGGGAAGACGCGGGAGGCCAGATGCGCGACCACGGCGTCCTCCATGGAGGAGGTCACGCAGAACCGGTGCCCGAAGGTGTCGGCGGCCCAGCGCAGTACCTCCAGCGCGTCGGCCTCCTCGAAGTCGCGGCCCGCCTGTTCGGCCAGCGAACGCAGCTGGTCGGCAGAGCGCTGCCGGGCTATGTGCGCGGTGCTCATCAGAGGGGTTCCTCTCCATCGGAGTGTGCCGGGCGCAGCCCGGAGGCGAGCAGCCCGAGGAACTTCAGCCGGAACGCCCGGTTGCAGGCGGAGCACTCCCACGCTGCGCCTTGCCCCGCAGGTGTCTCCTCTTCGCTGGGGCGCAGGTCCTCGTCCCCGCAGTACGGGCAGTAGAACGGCGCGGCCCTCTCACTCATTTGAGATCACTCTCCGCGGCCCGTGCCGCCCACTGGGCGAACCGTTCGCCGTCCTCGCGCTGGGCCTGGAAGGCGCGCAGCACGCGTTCGATGTAGTCGGGAAGCTGCTGGGCGGTCACCTTCAGCCCGCGCACCTTGCGGCCGAAGCCGGGCTCCATGCCCAAGGAGCCGCCCAGGTGCACCTGGTAGCCCTCGACCTGGTTGCCGTCGGCGTCGGTGACCAGCTGGCCCTTCAGCCCGATGTCCGCGACCTGGATGCGGGCGCAGGAGTTGGGGCAGCCGTTGAGGTTGATGGTGACGGGCTGGTCGAAGCCGGGGAGCCTGCGCTCCAGTTCGTCGATCAGCCAGGAGCCGCGGCCCTTGGTCTCCACGATGGCCAGCTTGCAGAACTCGATGCCGGTGCACGCCATCGTCCCGCGCCGGAAGACGGAGGGCCGGGTGGTCAGGTCGAGTGCCTCCAGGCCCTCGGCCAGCGACTCGACCTGGTCCTGCTCGACGTCGAGCACGAGCATCTTCTGCTCGACGGTGGTGCGCACCCGCCCCGACCCGTGGGCCTCCGCGAGGTCGGCGATCTTGCTGAGGGTCGCACCGTCGATCCGGCCCACCCGCGGGGCGAAGCCCACGTAGTAGCGGCCGTCCTTCTGCTCGTGCACGCCGATGTGGTCGCGCCACTGCTGGGCCGGCTGCGCGGGCGCCGGGCCGTCGATCATCTTGCGCAGCAGGTACTCGTCCTCCAGCACCTGCCGGAACTTCTCCGGGCCCCAGTCGGCGACCAGGAACTTCAACCGGGCGCGGTTGCGCAGCCGCCGGTAGCCGTAGTCGCGGAAGATGCCGGTGACGCCCTCGTGGACGTCGGCGACCTCCTCCAGCGGCACCCAGGCGCCCAGCCGCACGCCCAGCTTGGGGTTGGTGGACAGCGCGCCGCCGACCCACACGTCGAAGCCGGGCCCGTGCTCGGGGTGTTCCACGCCGACGAACGCCACGTCGTTGATCTCGTGCGCGACATCCAGCAGGGGCGATCCGGAGACGGCCGTCTTGAACTTGCGGGGCAGATTGGAGTAGGCGGGGTTGCCCACGACGCGGCGGTGGATCTCCTCCACGGCGGGGGTGCCGTCGATGATCTCGTCGGCCGCGATGCCCGCGACGGGGGAGCCGAGGATCACGCGCGGGGTGTCGCCGCAGGCTTCGGTGGTGGACAGCCCGACGCCCTCCAGCCGCCGCCAGATCTCCGGCATGTCCTCGATGCGGATCCAGTGGAACTGCACGTTCTGCCGGTCGGTGATGTCGGCGGTGCCGCGGGCGAACTCCTGGGAGATGTCCCCGATGACCCGCAGCTGCCCGGTGGTCAGCCGTCCGCCGTCGATGCGGACGCGGAGCATGAAGTACTCGTCGTCCAGCTCCTCCGGCTCCAGTACGGCGGTCTTGCCGCCGCTGATTCCGGGCTTGCGCTGGGTGTAGAGGCCCCACCAGCGCATCCGGCCGCGCAGGTCGGCGCCGTCGATGGACTCGAAACCGCGATGAGCGTAAATCGTCTCAATGCGCGTCCGCACATTGAGACCATCGTCGTCCTTCTTGGTCTGCTCGTTGCCGTTGAGCGGCGTGAAGTGACCAGCGGCCCACTGCCCTTCGCCGCGGTGGCGTCCTGCCTTGCGGCGGGCGGGGGCTGGGGGCACCCCCTGCTCGGAGAGCTCGGGGGAGGGGCGCTCGGAGGTGTCGGCCATGGCGGGAGATCCTTCGGGCAGGGGGCGCGGGCACACGTCGGGCGGGTGCGGTCGGGGTGCGCCGGGCGGTCCGGTCTCGTCAAGAGCGGTCGAGGCGCCCGTACGCAGGGGTTTCGGCACCGCTCCCGGGCGGCTCGCCCGCGACGGTGAGGGCGGCGGCTGCGGTTCGGCGATACCGGGTCGGCGTCGGAGGACGTCAGGAGGGGGGTGTCAGAACGGCGGTGCTGTGACTGTCAGCTCGCCGGACAGATGGCGCTGGACACGCGAACGAGGTCGACGTGACGTCGACTCACCAAGGCGATTCCAGCGCGAGACATGACGGAAGCGTCGCACGCGCGTCTGACGTCAGTCCACTGCCATCCATATGATGGACAAATCCATACCGGATACTGGGATGGCTGAGTGGAGCGCCCACCGGCCGGGGCCGTCGGCGATCAGTATTTGTCCAGTGTGTACACATCCGGGGAGTCCGGATCGCCACTGGTCCGGTACAGCTTCGGATGCTCCTCCGTACCCAGGACGGACCACAGCTGCACGGCGCCGCACGCGGCGATGTCCACCCGCACCCGCTGCTGCCAGGTGTTCTCCCCGCGGTGCAGCCGCCAGGTGCCCCTCCCGCCGCATCCGCGGTGCTGCGGGGCGCCGAGCCCGACGGCCAGCGCCCGGCCGTCCGGGTCCAGCTTCAGGAGCGCTCCCGACTCGTGCTGCCACAGACCGTGGAGCGTCGCCCCCGGCCCCAGGCGCGGCGGCGCGTACGGAGTGACCAGCCCGGTGGCGTACGCACCGTGGCCCAGCAGCACGGTGAGCGCGACGGCGAGCGCGCCCGCCCCCAGGGTGCGGCCCAGCGCCCGCCGGGCGCTCGTGGCGCGAACCCGCCGCCGGGCGGCCCGGCCCGCCAGCGCCGCGACGCCGAGCACGCAGCCCGCGACCAGCGTGGCCGTCACGGCCCCCGCCGCCGCGGCCGCGAACCCGCCCGGCGTGCCGAAGGGCACCGCACCGATGCCGGTCGCGATCAGCAGGACCCACGGCCACGACTCGCGCCCCACCGCCTCGGCCACCACCAGTGCGGGCAGCGCGAAGCAGACCGTGAGCAGTACGCACAGGGGCACGAGGAGCGGGAGAACCAGGACGGCCGGCGGGCTGAGATGAGGGCCGCCGCCCAGGTTCTCCCGCGCGCGCAGCACATGGCGGGCGAGCACCGCCAGCACCGCGAACTCGCACAGCAGGGTGGCCGTGCCCACCAGTACCGAGCGGCGGTAGCCGCGCTCCTTCGGTGTCCGCCCCCGCTGCGACACGCTCAGGCTCCCGGCCAGGGTCCCGGCGGGGCGGCCTGCGGCTCGGGCTTCGTCTCGGTGCGGTGGACGCGGAAGCCCCGGCGCTCGTAGTTGGCGCGGGCGTAGCGGCCGTCGAGTGAGCAGGTGTGCAACCACACGCGCCGTGTTGCCGGGTGGCCCTCCCGGCGTTCGGCCAGGTCCCAGGCGCGTGCGGTGCCGTAGGAGAGCAGGTGGCCGCCGATGCCCCGGCCGCGGAAGGCGGGCAGCAGTCCGAAGTAGCTGATCTCCACCGACCCCGGCTCGCTCGCGCCGTCCAGTTCGACGAACCCGGCGGGGGTGCCCCGTTCGTAGGCGACCCACGTCTCGACGCCGGGACGGTCCAAGAAGCGCTGCCACTGGTCGTACGTCCACGGCAGCCGGTCGACCCAGGTGTTGTCCGCGCCGACCGAGGCGTACAGGAACCGGCTGAACTCCGGGCTGGGCACCTCGGCGCGCGCGACACCGACCCCGGCGTCGTGGCCGGGCACCCGCGCGGGCACCAGGTCCGCAGCCGAGGTCTGTTCCAGGTACCAGGTGGTGACGTCCACGGTCGCGCTCATGGGGACAGCCAACCACGCCCGTTCCTCCCCGCTCGGCCGGGTCCCCGCCCGCCCGGCTCCGCCCGCCCGGCTCCCCGCCCGCCCGGCTCCCCGCCCGCCCGGCTCCGCGTCCGGCCGGGTCTCCTCAGCGGAGCATCCGCAGCCCTCTGACCCGGTTGATCGCGGCGGCCGTCTCGAAGCGCCGGGGCGCGGCGAAATCCTCGTCCCGGATGCTGAGCAGCGGGCCGGTGGGGCCGTCCGCCAGCAGCTCGTCCAGCAGATCGAGGGCCTCGCCGAGGGTCCGCCGCCCGTCCAGCAGTCCGCGCCGCACCATCAGCTCCAGGGCCAGGCCGATCCCGGTGACCTGGCGCGGGTCGGCGATCTGCTCGACGGCGCGCAGATCCACCTCGTGGTCGCCGAAGGAGAGCACGTCCTCGCCCCGTGCCCGGATGCGGGAGCGCCCCCGTACCTCGGCGTCGAGCGACGAGGGGTCGGGCACCCGTGCGACGACGCCGGGGAACGACTCCGCCTCGGCGTGCCGACCGGTGGGCACCGCAGCGAGCTCGTGTGCCCGCGCGGTGACGTCCGAGGGGCGGTAGGCGTCCAACATCACCACCCGGTCGGCGACCTCCAGATAGTCCCCGGAGCCGCCCATCACCAGCACCGTGGAGACGCCGTGGTCGCGGTGGAGCGAGCGGATGGTGTCCACCAGCGGGGTCAGCGGTTCGCGGTCCTTGGCCACCAGCGACTGCATCCGGGCGTCCCGGATCATCAGGTTCGTCGCCGCAGTGTCCTCGTCGATCAGCAGCACCCGGGCCCCCGCCTCCACGGCCTCGCACAGCGAGGCGGCCTGCGAGGTGGAGCCGGAGGCGTTGTCGGTGGAGAAGTCGGAGGTGTCCGAGCCGTCCGGCAGATGGTCGACGAACGCGTGCACATCGACCCGCTCGACCCTGCGGCCGTCCTCGGCACGCAGCTTCACCGTCTCGTTCCGTGAGACGACCAGCTCGCGCCCGTCGCCCGGCACATGGTCCCAGATGCCGGTCTCCAGCGCGCGCAGCAGCGTCGACTTGCCGTGGAAGCCGCCGCCGACGACGAGGTTCACGCCCTCCGGCACCCCCATGCCGGTCACCGTGCCCGCGTGCGGCAGCTCGACCGTCACCCGCAGCTGGTCGGGGGAGGCGAACGGCACCACACCGTCACCGGTGGCCGGCCGGTCGTCCACGCCGCTGCGGCGCGGCAGCACCGCACCGTCGGCGACGAACCCCACCAGCCCCAGGCCCGCCAGCGCGTCCCGCAGCGCCACCGAGTCCTCGACCGTCTCGACGAAGCGCCGGACCTCGGCCGCGTCCAACGCCGCGTAGCGCAGGGCCTGTTCGACCACCCGGGGCAGCACCCGGCACAGCAGCCGCTCGGCCTCCCGCCCGTCGATCCGCCTCCCGTGGCCCGGCAGCGCGGCACCCAGCCGCAGGGTGACCGAGCCGTCCTCGCCGCTGACGGTGCACGAGCTGCGCTCCAGCACCTCCTGCCCGCCCGCGTCCACCCGCAGCGCCTTCTCGCCGCGCACCGTGCGCGCGGCCTGCCGCACCAGATAGGAGGAGAGTGCGCGGCGCCGGGTCGCGGTGCGCCACAGCTCGGCCGGCAGTGCGGCGAGCTGTGCCGGTACGTGGAGGGCGACCCGGGCGGGCGGCGCGTACGGGTCGGACTGCCCGCGCACCAGCTCCAGCAGCTCCCCGCCGGGCATCTCCCAGCGCCCGACCAGTCCCTTGTACCGCCCGTACTGCGCGCCCTCCAGCGCCCGCAGCTCCGCCGCCAGCCCGGTGCGCAGGGTGCGCGGCCGGTGCTCGTCGTACGCGGAGCGGCCGGGGTGCTCGCGCGGCGGGCCGCCGTGTCCGCGCGGCCGGTGCCCGCCGCGCGGCCCTCCGTGGCCGCCGCGCCCGTAGGGTCGCCCGCCGCCGCGCCGCTGCCCGCCGGCTCCCGAGGACTGCTCCCGCACGCCGCTCGCCTGCCTTTCTGTTGTCGGTCGGGTGGTGCGCGGAACCTGACGATACGGTGCCGAACCGACTGCCCCGAAACTCCGCTGGTGGTTCGGTCCGGTACGGACCCGGCCGGGAAAGCGGTCCCGCGAGGGAATGCTGACCGAGTCCCCAGAAGGGGTCAAATTCCAGCACAGGCCATCTTCTTGGGGAAATCGCCCATATTCTCTCGTCCCATGGGGTTCGCCGCAGGCGAGCCGACCGCGTCCTGGCCGACCACCGGGGCGACGCCCGGCCGACCACCGGGAAAACCAGGAGAGAGGGGGCACCATGTCAGCGCTGCGCTGGGCAGCCGCCCTCGGCAACGCCGACTGGCACCTGGCGGCCCCCCTGCTCGCCGCCCTCGCGACGGCCTGGCACACCGACATCGGCACCGTCACCACGGGCCTTGCCGCCTACTCCCTCGGCCAGGGGCTCGCGCTCCCCCTGTGGGGCTGGCTGGCCGACCGCTACGGGCCCGGGCGCAGTCTGCGCACCGGGCTGCTGGTGGCGGCAGCCGCCTCCGTGGGCTCGGCCCTGTGCCCGGGACCCGCCTGGTGGATCGTCCTGCGCACGGCGGCCGGCGCGGGCTTCGCCACCGTCACACCCTCGGTCTCCCTGTACTACGAGTCGCTGCGCCCCGCGCAGACCAGACAACGCGCGTTCGCCACCCTCACCACCGTCACCGCGGCGAGCGCCATCGCTTCGCCCGTACTCGCGGACACCGTGCTGCGCTGCGGCTCCTGGCGGCCCGCTTTCGCCGTCATCGCCGTCCTCACCGCGGTGACGGTCTGCCGTATCCAGGCCGCGCGCCCCGGCCCCGCGCCCCCGCGGCGGGACCGGACCCCCGACGAGGTGCCGGGCCCCGCGACCGGCCGGCCCGTGGCCGCCTACGCGACCGTGCTCGGACTCGGCGCCGCCGAAGGCGCCGTGATGCTCGGGCTGCCCGCTCTCCTCGCGCCCGCGCTGGCCACCACCGGCGGGCAGGCGTCGACCTCCGCCGTCCTGGTCAGCTACGCCCTCGGCGTGCTGTCGAGCACGTTCGTGCTGCGCCGGCACGCGCGGGTCTGGGGCCCCAGGAAGCTGTTGGCCACCGGCGGTTCGACGGGTGTCGCGGGGGCGCTGCTGGCCGCCTTGGTGCCCGGCACGGCTGTACTGATGGTGTGCGCCGCGCTGTTGGGCACGGCGTGGAGCTATCTCCACACCACGCTGCAGACCTGGCTACCCCGGCTGCTGCCCGCCCCGGCCCGGGCCCGCGCCGCGTCGCTCTTCTCCGCCTCCGCCATGCTGGCCAGCTCCGCGACGGTGGCGTTGACCACCTCGCTGCTGGAGGACGGCAGGCACGCCACCGTCTTCGCCGCCGGCGGCGTCCTGTGCGCCGCCCTCACCTGCTGGACGCTGTACGTGGCCCGCCGCTGGCGGTGACCCGCGCGCGCCCTTGCCGCCCGCGGCCCCCCACCTGTCGTCCGTCCCCGCCGTCTCAGCCCGGGTCGCCGCCGTCGGGCAGCGGGGCGCCCGACGGCATACCGGCGGCGACGTACGCGTCGTAGCGGGCCTGCCAGTCGGTGGCGGTGCCGTCGTGCGGGCCGGAGGGGGTGCCGCCGCTGAGGAGCTTGGTCAACTCGTCGAGGCACACGTCCCAGCCCGCCGCGTTGCGGGCGGCGGCCTCGCGGCCCTCCAGCACATCGGTGAGGGCCAGTACGCAGCCCTCGCCGCGCCGGCCGATCTCGAACAGGAGCTCGTCGTCGCCCCAGGTGTAGCCCAGCCGCCGCGGCGGGTCGTACTCCAGGACCGTGCCGGAGTGGTCCTCCGCGTACGGGTCGCCGGCGAAGTCGACGCGCCCGCCCACCATCGGCTCGATGTGCACGGTCGGTGAGGGGAACCACGCCGCCATCCGGTTCGGTTCCGTCAGCGCTCGCCACACCTCCTCCGCTCCCACGGCGAACGGGCGCTCCAGCCGTACGGCGGGCAGCCCGTCCCGTTCCACGAAGATCCCCAGCTCCACGTTCATGCCACGTCCACGCCTTTCGCCGGCCGGCTGCCCGGGCTGCCGTCCCGCCGAGTCTCCTGCCCGGTGGCTGCGTCCGCTCCCCGAGCGGGTCCGTACGGGTGGGACGGGGCCGTCGGAACATTCAGGGCCTTGGTGGCCTTCGGGGCCTTGCTTCGCGGGGGCTCCCGGAGCCCTTCTGGAACGCCCCACGCCGGGCCGGGGAGCGGGCTAGGCTCGCCGCATGTCCGCCGCCTGGGAACCCGAAGCGACGGGGGTGCTGCGCCTGCCGTCCGGCCGGCTCGTCCGCGGCCGGGGGATGCGCCACCCCCTGCCGTCCGGCCCCGAACCGCACTTCGGCCTCTATCTGCTGGGCCGCCCGCCGTCCCCTCTCGACTGGGAGTACCGCTGGCTGCGCTGGCCCGACTTCCGGTTGCCGAGCGACCGGGCCGAGGCGCGTGAGGCCCTGCACCACGTGTGGGAGCGCGCCGGGTCCGAGCGGGTGGAGGTCGCCTGCGGCGGCGGCCAGGGCCGTACGGGCACGGCCCTGGCCTGCCTGGCCGTCCTGGACGGAGTACCGCCGGGCGAGGCGGTCGACTACGTCCGTACGCACTACTCGCGCCGCGCGGTGGAGACGCCCTGGCAGCGCCGCTACGTGGCCCGCTTCCAGCCGGCGTAGCCCAGGTGGGGGCGAGGACGGAAGCGTAGGGCGGCGGCCTAACCCGGTTCCTCGCCCTCGCCCGGGTCTTCGCCGTCCCCTTCGGAGGCGCGCCGCGCCGCCTCGACCCGGGCCGTCAGACGGGCGTGGTGCGCTCCCGCCCAGTAGAGGCGTCCGCATGCGACGCACCGGGTGAAGCTCTGGTACGTACGCCGTGTCCCGGGCGGCAGCTGATCCGCGATCTGATCCTTGGCGACGGCCGCCAGCGTCCCGTTGCACGCGGGGCAGCGCGTCCAGGGGTGCAGCGGTGGCGCGAAGCGGGCGAGCACGTCGGTGACCTGGTCGTCCGGTCGACTGCCCCGCACATAGGCCCCAAGCCACAGGGTCCGTCGGCGCAGCAGTCCGCGGTCCTGGGTCAGCAGGACGCGCCGCTCGGCGTTGGCCTGCCGCACCAGTTCCGCGTCGTCCGCGTCGTTGCGGTAGGCGGTGTCCACGCCGAGCAGCCGCAGGCGGCGGGCCAGCGCTCCCAGGTGTACGTCGAGCACGAAGCGGAGCGGCGCGGGCGCGGACGGCGGCAGCGGCTGCGGGCGGGGCACCGGGATCAGCGTGAGGTGGGTACCGTCCGGCGGGCGGTGGGAGTCCGGGACGGCCACGCCGTCGACCCGCAGCTCGGACACTTCCGTCAGCGGAACGCCGAGCGACTGCACGACGTGTCCGAGCGAGGAGGTGCCGTCGTACGGACAGGACACACCGTGCGGGTCCTCCGCGGCGGCTCGGCGGCGCAGCCGTGAGGGCAGGAAGAGGCGCAGTTCGGCGGGGACGTGGACGTGGAGGGCGGCCTCGCCGCCGTGGGCCTGGGGGCCGGTCATCCTCCGTTCCCCGGCGGCGCGGTGGCCCGCACCTGGAAGGTGTCGTGCCCCTGCGGCTCCTGCTCGGTCACCCGCACCTCGTCGACGAACGCGGCGGGCGGCCCCTCGTGCGCCCACTCCACCAGCGCGTCGACGGCTTGCGGCTCTCCCTCGAACACGGCCTCCACGCTGCCGTCGGGCAGATTGCGCACCCATCCCCGGACGCCGTGCGCTGCGGCTGTCTGCCGACAGGTGTCCCGGAAGAAGACCCCCTGCACCTGTCCGGTCACGATCACGCGCTTGGATGTCGCCGTCGCCGTCATCGGTTCACCTCAGCCGTCCCGTGGTTGGCTCCTCGTCCCTGAGCGCTCGCGCTCCATGGTCGCGCGAAGGCCGTTGCCGGGCACCCCCGGCGGATGGTGCCCCGGCCGGTGGCGCCGCCGCCTGTGGGCGCCGCCGACCCGGTCATGGCCGTGCCCGCGTCACCGGCTGCTCTGCCGTGCCCGGCGGGCCGGGGTGGGGGAGGGGGCGGGGCTGCTGAGGTGGCCGGTGGCCAGATGGTCGAGCAGCCGCAGAAACGTCTTGCGGTCGCCCTCCGGCAGTGCGCCCAGCGCCTGTTCGTGCACCTCGTCCACGATGCGCCGGCTGTGCTCGGCCGTCCGCGCTCCCTCCTCGGTGACCGCGATGATCCGTGCCCGGCGATCGGTGCTGGAGGGGCGGCGCTCGGCGAGCCCGGCCTTCTCCAGGGCATCGACGGTGACCACCATCGTGGTCTTGTCCATGTCGCCGATCTCGGCGAGTTCGCTCTGGGTGCGCTCCCGCTCCAGCGCGTGCACCAGGACGCAGTGCATCCGTGCGGTCAGCCCGATCTCGGCGAGCGCTGCCGCCATCTGGGTGCGCAGCACATGACTGGTGTGGTCCAGCAGGTAGGAGAGGTCCGGCTGGGTGCGGGCCGGTGGCGTCATGGCGGTCATGGCGGCCAGTTTACCGGGGAGTGGTTCCGAAAAATATCGTCTGCAACAAAACTATCTGCTACGGTCTCACCATCGCACCACCCCTCGTTCCTCCACTCGCTGTGCGACCAGAGAGGCCGACATGCCCGCCATACCTGCAGAAAACGGCTCCAGCGCCAGACGCCCGCGCACTCTCGCCCTGGGCGTCATCGCCGCCGGGACCGGACTGCTCGTCGTCGCCTCCGTGACGCTCGGCAAGCCCCGCACCCCGGCGGACCCGGCGACCGCCCCGGACCCGTCGGCGGCCTCCGGACCGCGTTCCGCGGGCTGACCACCGTCTGCGGCCCCCCGCCGCCCTCCGCCCCCGCCACTTCGACCCGCTCCCCTCCGACCCGAAGGAATCCTCCCATGTCCGGTCCGGCACCCCGCCCGCTCACCGCATCCGAGCTCCATCGCCTCCTCGCCGAGCAGGAGTTCGGTGTGCTGGCCAGCGTCCGCAAGAGCGGTCATCCGCATCTGACCACGGTGCTGTACCGCTGGGACGAGACGGAAAGCGTCCTGCGGATCTCCACGACACGCACCCGCCTCAAGCCCCGCCACTTCCGCGCCGACCCGCACGCTGCGCTGCATGTGAGCAAGGACGTGTGGACATACGCGGTCGCCGAAGGGGAAGCGGAGGTGTCCGAGCCCACCGCCGTCCCCGGTGACGCGGTCGGCCGTGAACTCGCCGCCATGGCCGGCCCCTTCGCCACCCCTGGGGACGAGGAGGCGTTCTTGGCCGAGGCGGTCGAGGAGGAGCGGGTGGTCATCCGCCTCCACGTCGCACGGCTGTACGGCACCGCCCTCGACGTCGAAGCAGCGGCCGACTGACCCGCGCCGACCGGTCCCGCGCCCCCCGGGCCCCTCCGGCCCCCGGCTCAGGAGGCGTTCGAGGGGGTCAGGAGGTCGGCGAGGGTGCCGCGGCTGCGCTGGAGAGCGTCGATCTGCTCGTCCATCGCCTCCAACTCCCCGTTCAGAACGGCACGCAGCTCCGCACACCAGTGGATGGCCGGCTGCTCGCCCCGGGCACACGGCAGCACCGAGCGGATCACCTCGGTGGACAGGCCCGCCCGCAGCAGGGAGCGGATCTGCTGCACGGTGACCACCGCGTCCTCGGCGTAGTCGCGGTAGCCGTTCGGCCCGCGCTCGGCGGTCAGCAGCCCCTGCGCCTCGTAGTAGCGCAGCATCCGGGTGCTGGCCCCGGTGCGCCGGGACAACTCCCCGATCAGCATGTGCCTGCGACCTGCCCTTCTCGTGTTGACCTTCACATCGGTGTCAGACCTTAACCTCGCCGCATGAACGCACATTCCACGAACGCCCCCGAGGGGCGGACCCGACCGGCCCCGTACATCGCCCAGCGCGACGGGCGGACCGCCACCGCCGAGGACCTGACCCCGCTCGCCTTCGCGGGCTACGCCCACTTCACCGCCATGCAGGTACGGGACCACCAGGTGCGGGGGCTCGACCTCCATCTGGCACGGCTGCGGGCGGCCTCCACCGAACTGTTCGGCCGGGCACTGCCGGACGACCTGATCCGGTCGCATCTGCGGACGGCGCTGCAGAGCGGGCCGGCGGACGTTTCCCTGACGGCGACCGTCTACGCGCCCGGCGGCGAGTTCACCGCCGGGCCGGAGGCGGACCTCTCCGTGCTCGTCCGCACCGGGCCGCCCGCCTCCGGGCCGACGGGACCGCTGTCCCTGGGCACGGTCGAGTACGAGCGCGTACTTCCCCAGGTGAAGCATGTCGGCGAGGTGGCCAAGACCTACTACCTCCGGCAGGCCGTGGGCGAGGGCTTCGACGACGCCGCCTTCGTCGACCGGCGTGGCCGGTTCAGCGAGGCCACGATCTGGAACCTGGCCTTCTGGGACGGCGAGGCGGTCGTCTGGCCCACGGCCGCGATGCTGGGCGGGACCATGATGCAGACGGTCCGCCGCCAACTGGACCGCCTCGGCATTCCCCAGCACGACCGGGAAATCACCCTCGACGACCTGCCCGCGCTGGCCGGGGCCGTGGTCATGAACTCCTGGACCCCGGGTGTCGCCGTGCACCGCATCGGCGCAGTGGCCCTGCCCGCCGCACCGTCCTTCCTGGACCTGCTGCACCGGGCGCACCAGGCCGAACCTCTCACCTCACCCTGAGAGTGTCACCCTGAGAGCGGACGGGACCGCCGATACACCACGCTGGGCCGCAGCGGACCCGGTGGCACGGTGGGATCGTCGAAGTCGTCGGCCGGATCGCGGGTCATGTCCAGGCGCCGCATCACCGCCTGGGAGGGCAGATTGGTGGCGGTGGTGATCGCCACGATCTCCGGGAGGGCGAGCGAGTCGAAGCCGAACTCCAGTACCGCCCGGCCCGCTTCGGTCGCATAGCCCCGGCCCCAGGCCGAGCGGGTCAGCCGCCACCCCGCCTCCACCCCGGTGACCGGCAACTCGTCCTCCACCGGGTCCAGCCCGGTGAACCCGACGAACTCGCCGGTCTCCCGGACTTCGACCGCCCACCATCCCCAGCCCCGCGTCATAAGGTCCCGCTGGAACCGGGCCACCGACGCGTCGCTCTCCTCCCGGCTGAGGACGCCCGGAAAATACCTGCGCACCTCGGGGTCGGCGTTCATCGCCGCCCACGGCGCGAGATCGCTCTCCCGCCATCCGCGCAGCAGCAGACGGTCGGTGCGCAGCTCTGTCATCTCTGTCACCGCGCCAACCTAACGGTCCATTGACCGGGCGGCGATGGAATTACCTCCCGGCGGCTGCCGTGCCCGGCTCACGGGAGGGCCTCAAGACGCTCCATGTGTTCCTCGCCCCACTGGCCGAGTGGGACGAGAGCGGCGATGAGCGAGTGACCGAAGTCGGTCAGCGAGTACTCCACCTTGGGTGGGACCTGGTGATGGACCTCGCGGTGCACCAGGCCCTTGGCCTCCAGGTCCCGCAGTTGCAGGATCAACATCCGCTCACTGATACCGGACACCGTCCGACGCAACTCGCCGAATCGCAGCGGCTTTTCTTCGAGCCAGAAGAGGATCAGCCCCTTCCATTTCCCTCCCATGACGTCGATGGCAGCGTCCAGCCCGCAGGTATAGCTCCGCCTCTTCATCAGCATCCCCCTAACAAAAATGTGAGTACCGGACAGAATTGTAGGTACTTGCAGATGCGTTGGTGCACCCACAGCATGGAGCAGGCATCGCACCGGGCTCGCGGCAATTCCGCGCGAATGGCCTTCCTTCGGTGTCGTTTCAGGCGCTCGCAAAATTCCGTTTCAGGCAGGAGCAACGAATGACAGGGCAGCACCGCACTCCCGTGACCGTCGTCGGGCTGGGCTCGATGGGCAGCGCACTGGCTGGCGCATTCCTCGACGCCGGACATCCGACCACCGTCTGGAACAGGACCCCGTCGAAGGCCACGCCGCTCGTGTCCAACGGTGCCGTTCACGCGCACACGATGGATGAGGCGCTTGCGGCGAGTCCGTTGGTCATCGCCTGCCTGACGACGTATGAAAACACGATGGAGGCCCTCGAACCGGCCGCTGCCCGGCTCAAGGGGCGAGCCCTGGTGACCCTGAACAGCGGTTCACCGGCCGGGGCCCGGCAGCTGGCCGAGTGGGCGCTCGGGCACGGAGCACGCTACCTCGGTGGAGCGATCAAGAACGTGCCGTCCGCTGTGGGCGCCGAGAACACCCTCCTGTACTACGGCGGCGACAACAGCGTCTTCGAGGAGTTCGCTTCGACGCTGCGGGTGCTGGGTGGCGACACCGTCTACCTCGGGGCCGACTCCGACCTCGCCGCCCTGTACGAAATGGCGGTGGGCGGCACCCTGCTGCCCGCGCTCGTCGGATTCTTCCAGGGCGCGGCAGCAATGCAGGCCCGTGGCCTCACGGCGGCCTCGATGGTTCGGTTCAGCGTCAAATGGTTCGAAATGATCAACTCGGTACTGCCGGTATTCGCCGAGGAGATCGACAGCGGCGATTACAGCAAGCCCGCCTCCTCCGTAAACCTGTTCCTGGCCGGGGCTGCCCATGACGAGGAACTCGGCAAGGAAGCGAGCCTCGACATGAGTTGGCACAAGCCCTTCCACGACCTGCTGGAGCGAGCGGTCGAAGCCGGCCACGGCGACCACAGCATCTCTGCCCTGACAGAAATCCTCAAGAACCCTGGGCACACCGGACAGCTCCATTCCGTCGAGAGGGAGGCGGCCACCGCCTTGGCGTAGATGGTTCGGCTCCAGCTCGGAGTGGGGCGCGATGCCCTGTTGGTCGCGCAGCCCCCGCAGTCTCCGCGCTCCCCCCACTCACCCTTGCGGACCTGTCTGGCCCGGTGGTTGCCGTCGTGATACGTTCCAGCCGCCGTGCGCTACTGCGAACTGAGGAGGTGAGACCGATCAACGCTTCGACAGGTCGGGCCTCCCTCCCCCGCATGGCCTAGGGAGCGCCCGCAAAGGCATCCCGAAAGGCACGAATCGCTATGCGCTTCCTCTCTGAGACGTCGTTCGACGGCGTCCGCGAACAGCTCTTCACTCTCGGCGAGATTCCTGGCGTGTTGTGGACGCCGGAGGATTCCGTCGGCACGCGTCCGCTCGTCCTGATGGGACACGGTGGCGGCCAGCACAAGCAGGCCCCTGGCGTCCTTGCGCGTGCACGCCGTTTCGTGGCCGACTGCGGTTTCGCGGTCGTGGCGGTCGACGTGCCCGCCCACGGCGACCGGCCGAAGGTCGAGGAATACGACCGGATCGTGACCGAGAACCAGGCTCGCGTGGAAGCCGGTGAAGAGTTGGCTCAGTTGATGGCCGACTTCCAGGCGCTGGTGGCCCGCCAGACCGTGCCGGAATGGCGCGAAGTCCTGGACGCGGTCCAGCAACTCGATCATGTCGGCGCCGGTCCGGTGGGCTACTGGGGGGTCTCGCTGGGGTGCGGACTCGGCATTCCCTTCGTCGCTGCCGAACCACGCGTACGCGCGGCGGTACTGGGCTTGGGCGGGGTGCTTGGCCAGGCTGAGGCCGCCGCGCGGATCACCGTCCCGGTGGAGTTCCTGGTGCAGTGGGACGACGAGCGGGTGCCGCGGGAGCAGAGCTTGGCACTGTTCGACGCCTTGGCCTCGACCGAGAAGACGTTGCACGCGAACCCCGGCAAGCACGGGGAGATCCCGGGATTCGAGCTGGAAAGCACACTGAGGTTCTTCGCGCGGCACCTCGGCTGAATCCGCCGCACGTGCTCTGTGACGCGCCGATCCGGACCCGGTTCCGGATCGGCGCGTTCACCGAAACCTGCCGGTGTGGCCGACAGCGTTCAGGTTCGACAGACCGACGTTGACGAGTGACAGCACCGGCTGCGCAACATCCGCAGAGGTACTGGGTCAGTAGCGACTTGGCGGTGGGCCCACCCGCGCGGACGCGGAGCGGGTCGTCGGTGTGGTGCTCGCCGGTCCGACCGAGGCGCCCGTCGTGCCGTGTCCTCGCCGTGCCCGCCGTGCCCGCCGTCCTCGGCGATCGGCCGTCGGCCGGCCTTACGCATTCAAGCGCGGTGGCGGTACCAGTCGTCGTCGCCGTCCGCGAGCGACCGGCCGAGGTAGTCCCGCAGATCCCCGGCGACCCACCGACGGCTGTCGTCCTCGTGCTCCCATACGAAGATGTCGGCCCGGGGAGGCGTGCGAACGAAGGCGAACTGGTCGCCGCCTCCGTTGTCGCCGAAGAAGAGCAACGGCTGGAACGGCATGTAGAGGGCCGCGAAGCCGCTGTCGGACCAGAAGCGGAGGTTGTCCTCCACGATCCGGTGCAATGTCCAGACGGTGTCCACCCCGTCGTGCCCCACGATGCCGTCGGTCTCCCGCAGAAGATCCGCCAGCTGGGACGGCAGACGGCAACCCAGCCGCTGCTCCGCGTCCGCCACCCTGTCCGGGTGGACCGGCTCCCCGAATTCGGCCTCCGGGCACGACTGGTGGACGGCCTGCCTCCACGGCCCGGGTCGCAACGTCACGCCAGCCGTTCCCGCAGCTCTTCCATGTCGGCCAGGAACCAGGTCTGCCGCCCACGGTTGCACTCCGTCACGAAGTCGCGGAGCGCGGAGCTCGCCTCCAACTGCGCGGAGAGGTCACCGACGACCGCGAGCCCGACCCGGTACTGGACGAACTTCTGGATGATGTCGCCGGCGAGGCGGGTACGCAGCCGGAAGAACCCCTCGTCCAGCCGGGAGACGGGGACGACCGCCCACTCGGCACCCTGGTACGACGTGTCGCCGATGATGTCCAGCGCATCGCGCTCACCGGCGATGGTCTGCCCCTCGGCGGGGTGGACGAGGACAGTGACGCCGCTGATCGTCTCCAGGCTGCTCATGGCTGCCGAGGTTAGACGGCTTCGCCGCCGACGGCGACGCAATTGTGGCGCCGCCGCCGCCGTCGCCGATGTCAGGCCCCGCTCACGTCTCCGCTGCGGAGCGCCCCGATGAAGTGCGTCCACTGGGTTGCGGGGAAGGTGATCACCTGGCCGGTGGGTGCGGTCTTGCTGTCGCGGACCGGGACGATGCCGCCACCGGTCCCCTCGATGGCGACCTCCACGCATTCGCCGCCGTCGCCGTTGCAGTACGAGCTTTTGCGCCAGTGCGCGGCTCCGGGGAAGTCTTGCCCGACTTCGAGGCAGTCGCCGCCGCTGCCGTTGCTGTGAGTGCTCTTTCGCCAGCGTGCGGTGCTGAGGTCAGGTCGGATTCCTGGCATCTTGGGCTCCTCTGTATGGGAGTGCACCCGCCTGGTGTCAGGCGTTCAAGTCCTCATTGTGCAGTGCCCTGATGAAGTGCCTCCACTGAGACATGGGGAAGGTGAGGACAGGGCCGGTGGGGGCGGTCTTGGTGTCGCGGACCGGGACGATGCCGTCGGTGGCACCGGCAGCGACCTCTACGCAGTTGCCGCCATCTCCGTTGCTGTAGCTGCTTTTCCGCCACTTGAGGGCACTGACATCACTCTTCTTGTTTACCATTTCGGTGTTCCCCTGCGGCTTCCTGGATGATGGTGAGGGACGCCTTCGGAGGCAGTGCGGCGGCCCTGACCAGATCGTATGCCCTCGAGTACATCTTCACGATGGCTGGATCATCAATCGTGCTGCCGCTGTAGGCCGACTCGGTGTAGACCAGCGGAGGAGCATCCGAGAAGCTCATCAACGTGACGGTGCCCAGCATGAGCGGATGAGCTCCAGCGTTGGGCGGCATTACTTGTGGAACCACGAGCCGCTGCTCAACCAACTCTAGGATGTGCTCCAACTGGTCGGCCATCTCATGCGGCGGCAAGATCGTTTGGTGTAGCAGCGCTTCGCTAAGGACCGCCCAGTACAGAGGTTTCGTGCCGTCCTTCTCGAAGAGCTGCGCCCGCTCCACTCGGGCACCGACCTTGACTGCGACCTCTTCATCGCTCGCCATTGGATGAGTTGCCTGAACGACCGCGCGTGCGTATGCCTCAGTTTGAAGGAGGCCGGGGAACAGCGTAGGACTCCATTCCTCAATGGATTCGGCTCCTTTCTCCACCTCCAGCACCTTCTCGAAGTACCAGGCGTGCCCCCTCCTGCGCGCATTGCGCACATCCTCACACCGGCGACTGAAGAACCCATCCGTCTTCAATACGTCGTCCACGTGCGCGGCGAGGTCCGGGGGCATGCGCCGCTCCCCGCGTTCGATCTCACTGAGGTGGCTGTAGCCGTAGAAGCTGCCCTCCACCAGTTGTTGCTGGGTCAGTCCGGCCTGCTCGCGCTTCCAGCGGAGCTCCTTCCCGTAGAAGGTGGGCACGCCTGCTGAGCCGTCGATGTCCTTGGGTCCTGGCACGGTTCACCGCCGAGAGAGTGATGGCTGTTTTCGTTCGGGTGGGAGCCATTCCCGGTGGGTCCGCAATTGGTCGTAGCTGATGGGCAGTTCGCTTGCGGGAGCCCGATGAGCAGCAACGCTACCCGCACTGGGGCCATTGTGTGAGGGGTTCGTCACGCAGTGCTCAGGAAGGGTGCGACAAATGAACGAATGTGCGTACGGGCGATCGAAAAGCGACGGGGAAAGCGAGGACTGTATCGCCGAGTTGGATGCGGCGCTCCGCGCCCATGGGCTCACGTTGCCCTCGCTCGGCGTCGATCCGGTGACGTATGCCGGAGGGCAGCCGTACACGCTGATCTCGCTGGGCAACTGCAACACCGCCACCGCTCGTGCCCTCGCAGCAGTGCTGCGCCACGCGGCGGGGGAGGGGCGGGTCGAGGGGTGAGGACCCAGACATGGCGGATCACCGCCACCCCGCAGCGGCCCGCGCTCTCCCTCGCGGTGCTGGCGCGAGCCGCGGACATCGGCGCGGTGCGCCATGAGGTGGCCGCCCACTGCGCGCGGTGGGGAGCGCCGCAGGCGGCCGAGGTGGCGGCGCTCTGTGTCAGCGAACTGCTCACCAATGTCGTGCTGCACGTGGGGGAGGGCGTTCCCGCGACCGTGCGGGTGACCTGGTGCGGGAGTGAGCGGGTCCGGGTCGGGGTGACGGATCCGGACCCGCGCCCGCTCCCCGTTCTCCTCGCGGCGGCGCCCGACGCGGAGGGCGGCAGGGGGATCGCGCTCATCGACGCGCTGGCGCTGCGGTGGGGAGTGGAGCAGGGGGCGTACGCGAAGACGGTGTGGTGCGAGGTGCCTGCGGCGCCGACCGCGTAGACAGTGTCTACGACGAGCTGGTAGACAGTGTCTATGGATGAATCGAACACGGCGGCCGGGTTGCGCGAACGGCTGGTCGACGCAGGGGTGGAGCTGGTCGCGAGGGAAGGTGCCCGGGGGGTCTCCCTCAGGGAGATCGCCCGGCACGCGGGTGTCTCCCACGGGGCGCCACGCCGGTACTTTCCGACCCATCTCTCGCTGCTGTCCGCCATCGCCCGCGAGGGGTTCGCCCGGCTGGCGGCTGAGGCCGGACGCGTACTGGCCGAGCGGGAGGAGGACGGCCCCCGGGCACAGCTGACCGCGCTGGCGGGCGTCTACCTGGCCTTCGCCCGGGACCAGCGCGGGATGTACGAGCTGATGTTCCGCCACGATCTGCTGGAGAGCGGCGAGCTGGGGCTGCGCGAGGTGAGCCTGCCGCTGTTCGACGTCCTGGCGGACCTGGTCGCACGTGCTCGGCGCGACGATGGAATCGGCGGCAGCGGCAACCGCGACGGCGGCCCGGGGGTGGCGGACCCGCGTACCGTCGCGGGCGCCCTCTGGGCGAGCCTGCACGGTATCGCTCAGCTGGGCGCCTGGCGCAGCCTCCAACTGGCCACCGGGGCCGAGGAGGACGAAGTGCTGCGTGCCGCTTTGGAGGCGTATCTCGGTCCGGAGGGCGCGTGAGTGCGCCCTCCGGGCGGGGCATACGGGCGCTCACCCTCGTCGCCAGCGCCACCGGGGCCGCCGTCGTGGCGCTGGACGGCACCGTGCTCGTCGTCGTCCAGCCGTCGCTGCAGCGGGAGTTGGGAGCGACGCTCGCGCAGGTGCAGTGGACGAGCACCGGCTACCTGGTCGCGGTCGCCGGTTTGCTGGTCTTCGCCGGGCGGCTCGGCGACCGGTACGGGCACCGGCGGCTCTTCGCCCTTGGCATGCTCGGCTTCGGCGCCGCTTCGGCGGGGATCGGTGTCGCCGACGGCATCGGCTGGGTCATCGGACTGCGTGCCGTGCAGGGGGTTTTCGGTGCACTGCTGCAGCCGGCCACGCTCGGCATGCTGCGCACGGCCTTCCCGCCGGAGCGGCTCGGGATGCCGATTGCCGTGCGGACGAGCGTCATCGGGCTGGCCGCCGCGACGGGCCCGGTGCTCGGCGGGGTGGTGGCGGCCGAACTGGGCTGGCGTGCGGTGTTCTTCCTCAATGTCCCGGCCGCGCTGGCGGTGGGGCTGCCCGTGCTGCTGGTGAGACGGGGCGCCCCGGTGTCCGCCTCGCCCGGCGGCCTCGACCTGCCCGGCGCCGGTCTGTTCGCGGTGGCGCTGCTGTGTCTGGTGCACACGCTGATCGCCGTACCGCAGGGCGGCTGGACGGCGATCAGCGGGCTCGCGGCGGTCGCGGGCGCGGCGGCGGCCGTCGCCTTCGTACGCCACGAACGCCGAACCCGGGCCCAGCCGTTGCTGCCTGCCGGGCTGCTGCGTACGCCGGGCATCTCGCCTGCGCTGGCACTGCTGCTGCTGGCTTCGGCGGCGCTGCACGGGACGCTGTTCATCGGGACGTTCCTGCTGCAGGACGTGATCGGACTCGATCCCTTCGAGTGCGGGCTGCGCACGCTGCCGCTGGCGGCGACCATGGTGGCGGGCGCACCGCTGTGCGCCGTACTGCTGCGGCGGTACGGTCCGCGCCGCGTCGCCCGGGGAGGGGTGGTGGTGCTCGCGGCCGGGGTGGGGCTGCTGTCCCGTACGGACGCGGACACGGGTGCCGGTGCGGTCGGGGTGGCGTTCTTCGCGCTGGGTGCGGGGTTCGCGGCCGTGATGGTGACCGCCACGTCCGTCGTCGTACGCCGGGCCCCGGCGCAACACGCGGGGGTGGCGGGCGGACTGAAGCAGACGGTGATGCACCTCGGGCCCGCGGCGGGTGTCGCGGTGGCGACGACGCTGATGTCCGCCTGGACGCCTGTCGGACGGTCGGCGGACGCCGCGTTCGTCGCGGCGGCGGGCCCCACTCTGACGGCGCTGGCGCTGGCGGCGGGTGCCGGTCTGCTGCCGGCCGCCCGGCTCACCGTCCCGGGCCAGAGTGTGCGCGGGTCCGGAAGTCCGGCCGCCGTCGGGGAGCGAAGCGGGGTTACCGGCAAGTATTGACACCTGTCACCGCCGCGCCCACTCTTAGCTGCGCCGTGTACATGCCACCTTCAGCTGTGGGAGGTGGCGTGTGCGCAGGACACCTGTGGCGCGGGAGGAGAGACGCATGGGGACCGAGGGGACCGGCAGCGGCGTCAGCAGACGGACGGTGCTCGCGGGGGTCGGCGGCGCGGGCGCCGCCGCCGTACTGGGCGGCGGCGCACTGGCGCACCCCGCACACGCCGCCGGGGGCGGGGCCGACAAGCTGCCGATACCCGACAAGGCCGAGCTGACCGTGCTGCTGACCGGCGACGCGGGCACCGGCGAGGCCGGCCAGTGGAAGGTCGCCGACGCCGCCCGCGCGGTGTGCGCCCGGCGCGGTGTGGACCTGGCGATCGGGCTCGGCGACAACATCTACGAGAACGGTCCCGAGAGCTCCACGGACGACGAGTTCCAGTCCAAGTTCGAACGCCCCAACACCGGTATCGACGTCCCCTGGCTGATGGTGCTCGGCAACCACGACACCAGCGGCATCATCCCCGGCAGCGGCGGGTGGCCCTCACGCGGCGACCACGAGGTGGCGTACCACGCGCACTCGGCGCGCTGGTACATGCCCAGCCGCTACTACTCCGTGGCCGTACCCGGCGGCGCCGCCGAGCCGGTGGCCGAGTTCTTCGCGCTCGACACCACGCCGCTGTCCTCCTACGTGCTCCAGACCGACCCCGAGTACTACTGGAACGGGCCCTTCGCACGCGAGCAGCGCGCCTGGCTGGCGAAGTCGCTCGCCGCCTCCCGCGCCCGCTGGAAGTTCGTGTTCGCCCATCACCCGCTGCGCAACAACGGCACGCACCGCAACGCCGGCGAGTACGAGGGCATCAGCTGCGGCGACTACCTGAGCGGCAAGCACGTCAAGAAGCTGTACGAGGAAGTCGTGGTCGGCAAGGCCGAGTTCATCCTCTCCGGCCACGACCACACGCTGCAGATCCTGGACACCGGTGCCGACTACCAGGGCACCCAGCAGATCGTGTGCGGCGCCGCCGCCAAGACCAAGGGGCGCGCGGACGAGCCGAGCAACAAGGCGTTCTGGGAGGCGTACGACACGCTCGGCTTCATGCTGCTGACCATCAACGCGCAGCAGGTGGCCGTGGACGCCTACACCGTCGACCCCGGCACGGGCGAACCCACCCACGCCTACCACCACACCCGCACCGACCGGCTGCCCACCGCCTGACGCCTCCGCCCTCCCCTCCGGTGCCGTCGCGCGCCCCGACCGGTGGGCCCCACCAGGGGCTCACCGCCCGGAGCAGGGCCGTACCGTGTACCCCGTCGTGACCGGAGCCGCGTTCGAGGCGAGACCGAGAGGGCCGAGATGACCGCTGAACACCCCATCGCCGTGCTGGGCGAGTGCGTTGCCGACGCGTTCGTCGCACCGCCGGGCGGCGAGGCTGCCGCGCCGCTCGCGCTGGACGTCTTCCCCGGGGGCGGCCCCGCCAACACGGCGGTGGCGCTGGCGCGGTTGGGCACCCCCACCCGATTCCTGGGCCGGCTCTCGCACGACGTGTTCGGGCGGCTGTTCACCTCCCACCTCGCGGAGTCCGGGGTCGACCTGAGCCACACGGTGCGCGCGGCCGAACCCAGCACCCTGGCCGTGGCGGACGTCGCCGAGGACGGCACCGCCGACTACGCCTTCCACGCGCAGCAGACCGCCGACTGGCAGTGGACCGACGACGAGCTGGCCACCGCAACCGCCGGCCCCCTGACCTGTCTGCACACCGGCTCGCTCGCGCTGGTCCAGCAGCCCGGCGGTCCGGCCGTCGAGCGGCTGCTGGCGGCGATACGCGACCGCGCCACCGTCTCGATCGACCCCAATGTGCGTCCGCTGCTGGTCGACCCGGCCGTCTACCGCGAGGCGCTGCCCCGCTGGTGCGCGGCGGCCGACATCCTGCGCCTGTCCGACGACGATCTGGCCCAGCTGCACCCCGGCGCCGCTCCCGAGGACGCCGCCGACATCTTCCACGCGGACGGTGTGCCGCTGGTCGTGGTCACCCTGGGCGCCGAGGGCGTCCTGGCCTCGCTCAACGGCGCCCGCGTCCATGTACCGACGCCGCCCACCCGGGTCGTGGACACCGTGGGTGCGGGCGACTCCTTCATGGCCGGCTTCCTGCACGCCCTGCACACGGCCGGGGCGCTGGGCGGCAGACTGGACGGCCTCACCGGGCAGCAGGTAACCGAAGCCCTGGAGTTCGGCGTACGGGTGGCCGCCGCCGTGGTCTCGGTACGCGGAGCCAACCCGCCCTGGGCGAAGGAGCTCCGGGCGGCGGAGTAGGGGCTCAGAGCACCAACGGCAGCACATGGTTCCGTACGGCAGGGGCGAGGGTGACGCCCGAAAGCCCCGAGCCGTCGGTCCAGCGGAGGGCGGCGATCTCGGCGGCGGGTTCGGGCTGTCCGTCCAGCGTGGCGCGGAAGACCGCCAGCCGCATCGGTACGCCCTCCAGCGCCGCCGTCGCCCGTATCTCGATGAGCGGGGTGACGGACCGGGGTGTGACGCCCAGTTCCTCACGCAGTTCGCGGTCCAGGGCCGCGCGCAGGCTCTCGCCGGGCTCCGGCTTGCCGCCGGGGAGGTAGAAGAGGTGGGGCGCCGCCGTTTTGCTCACCACCAGCAGTCGCCCCTCCTGTACGACGGCCGCCGCCGAGACGACGAGTTCGGCGGCGGCGGCCTGCCGAGCGGTTGCGGGATTCATGGGGCGATCATCCCAGGCGCCGCCCGGTCCTCGCTCACGGGCAGCGCACCACCTGGCCCGCCCAGGAGAGGCCGCCGCCGAAGCTGAGCAGCAGCACGGGGGCGCCCGGCGCGAGTTCGCGCCGCTCCACCAGCTTGGCGAGGGCCAGCGGTACGGAGGCGGCCGAGGTGTTGCCCGACTCCACCACGTCCCGGGCGATCACCACGTCCTCGGCGAGATCCAGCTGGCGCAGCAGGGCCTCGATCATGCGCAGGTTGGCCTGGTGGGTGACCACACCCGCCAGGTCGCCCGGCGTGAGCCCGGCCCGTTCGCACGCGCGGCGGGCCAGTGCGGGAAGTTCGGTGGTGACCCAGCGGAAGACGGCCTGCCCCTCCTGTGCGAACCGCGGCTGCCAGTCGTCCAGCAGCCGTACCGTGTCGCCCCGCGACGGGTCCGAGCCCCACTCGACGGGCCCGATGCCCTCCGGCCCGCCCTGCTGTTCGGCCTCCGGGACGGCACTGACGACCGCCGCGCCCGCTCCGTCGGCCAGCAGGACGCAGGTGGTGCGGTCGGTCCAGTCCGTGACGTCGGACATCTTCTCCGCGCCGATCACCAGCGCGTGCCGAGCCGCGCCCGCGCTCACCGAATGGCTCGCGGAGGCCAGCGCGGTGCAAAAGCCCGCGCAGCCGTTGTTGAGGTCGTAGGCGACGGCGGAGGGGATGCCGAGGGCGCGGGCGACCTGCGCCGCGTTGCTGGGGCAGCGGTCCCGCGCCGAACAGGTCGCCAGCACGACCAGGTCGATGTCGGCGGGGTCCAGTCCGGCCGCGGCGAGCGCCTTGCCCGCCGCCACGGTGGCCAGGTCGGCGACCGTCTCGGTCTCGGCGGCGATGCGCCGGGTGACGATTCCGGTGCGCTGGCGGATCCACGCGTCGCTGGTCTCCACCATGTCCGCCAGCTCGTCGTTGGTCATGACGCGTTCGGGCTGGTGGTGGCCCAGCGCTGCGATGCGGGTTCCCGGCACGGTGTTCTTCTCCTCGCTGAGGGAATGGAATGGCGGGAATATAGCAACCGATCGATCGGAAGTTAAACGGGTGGGCTGGTTACGATGGGTGCATGAGCCCACGCAAGTCCGCCGCCGAGGCCCGCAGAACGCGGGAGCGGATCATCGAGCGCAGCGTCGCCATCGGTTCCGTCGAGGGGCTGGAGGGATTGACCATCGGGCGGCTCGCCACCGACCTCGGCATGAGCAAGGCGGGCGTGCTCGGTCACTTCGGCTCCAAACAGGCGCTCCAGCTCGCCGCGCTGCACGGCGCCTCCGGGCTGTTCACCCGGCTGGTGTGGGAGCCCGTCGCCGGACTGCGACCGGGCCTGATCAGGCTGCGGGCCTTCTGCGAGGCATGGATCCGCTATCTGGAGGTGGAACGCACGGCCTTCCCCGGCGGCTGCCTGTTCACCGCCGCGTCCGTCGAGTTCGACACCCGCGGCGGCCCGGTCCACGACACGGTGGCGCGCTTCATGCTGCGCGGCCGGCGGCTGCTCGTGAACGATCTGCGCATCGCCGTCGAGGTGGGGGAGCTCCCCGGCGATGTGGAGCCCGAACAGCTCGCCTTCGAACTGCACGGGCTCTACATGGGGCTCAACCAGGAGCTCCAGCTCTTCGCCGACGCCACCGCGCCGGCGCGGACGCGCCGGGCGCTGGACCGGCTGCTGGGTCCCAGTGCCTGATCCCCAGACGCCGCAGGGGACGCGCCCCGAAGGGGCGCGGGGAACTGCGCGACAAACCACAAAGCACTCGCAGCCTGCGAGTGACCGACAGGGGCACCCCTCCCCAGCAGCTGAGCGGGCGCAGCCTACGGCAGCGCCCGCTCCACGATCGCCGCCAGGTCGAGGCCCGAGGGCAGGGTGCCGAAAGCGGCCCCCCAGTCGCCGCCCAGCCGGGAGGCGCAGAAGGCGTCGGAGACCGCGGGCGGCGCGAACCGCACCAGCAGCGACCCCTGGAGCACCAGCGCCATCCGCTCCACCAGCCGCCGCGCCCGGGACTCGATCCCCTCCAGGTCGGCCAGCTGGGAGAACACGTCCTTGGTCGCGGCGTCCAGCCGGTGGTCGGCGCCGTGCGCCTGCCCGATCTCGGTCAGGAAGGCGTTCAACGACTCGGGGGAGCGCTGCAGCGCCCGCAGCACATCCAGGGCCTGGACGTTGCCCGAGCCCTCCCACAGCGAGTTGAGCGGCGACTCGCGCAGCAGCCCCGGCATCGGCGACTCCTCCACATAGCCGTTGCCGCCCAGGCACTCCAGCGCCTCGCCCGCCAGCGGCACACACCGCTTGGTCACCCAGTACTTCGCCGTCGGCAGCGCCAGCCGCAGGAACGCGCGGTCCGCTGCCGCCTGCTCGCCCTCGCCCGCCGCGCTGTCGTACGCCGCAGCCAGCCGCAGCGCCAGCGTGGTGGCCGCCTCCGACTCCAGCGCCATGTCCGCCAGCACGTTGCGCATCAGCGGCTGCTCGATCAGCAGCTTGCCGAACGCCGAACGGTGCGCGGTGTGGTGCGTGGCCTGAGCGACGGCCTGCCGCATCAGCGCCGCCGAGCCCGTCACACAGTCCAGCCGGGTCGCCGCCACCATCTCGATGATCGTCGCCACCCCGCGGCCCTCCTCGCCGACACGGCGCGCCCAGGTGGTGCCGTCGAACTCGACCTCGCTGGAGGCGTTGGAGCGGTTGCCCAGTTTGTCCTTGAGCCGCTGGATACGGAACGCGTTGCGCGTACCGTCCGGCAGCACCCGGGGCACCAGGAAACAGCTCAGTCCCCCCTCTCCCCGGCCAGGGGACGCCTGCGCCAGCACCAGGAAGACGTCCGACATCGGCGCGGAGCAGAACCACTTGTGCCCCAGCAGCGTGTACTCACCCTCGCCGGCGCCCTCACCCGTCAGCGGCACGGCCTCGGTGGTGTTGGCCCGCACATCGCTGCCGCCCTGCTTCTCCGTCATGCCCATCCCGGCGATCGCCCCCAGCTTGGCGCTCGCCGGCCGGTCCAGGCCCCAGTCGTAGGAGTGCGAGCTCAGCAGCGGCTCCCACTCGGCGGCCAGCGCGGGATCCTTGCGCAGCGCGGGCACGGCCGCGTGCGACATCGAGACCGGGCAGCTGTGCCCCGCCTCCACCTGGGACCACACATAGAAGCCCGCCGTGCGCCGCAGCTGCCCGTCGGGCCGCGACCACGCATCCGTCAGCCCCGCACCCACCGCGCGCTCCATCAGCCGGTGATACGCGGGATGGAAGTCGACCTCGTCGATCCGGTGGCCGTACCGGTCGTGCGTCCGCAGCACCGGCGGGTACGCGTTGGCCTGCCTGCCCCACTCCTGCGCCTGGGCCGACCCCGCGGCGCCGCCCAGCTCGGCCAGCTCGGCGTGCGCCTCCTCGGCGTGCTCGGAGGCGACATGGCGGGCCACGCCTTCGACCAGCGCGGGGTCGGTGGAGAAGACGTCGTAGTCGACCAGCGGCGGGGCCTGGTTGGTCACGGTGTGTGTCGAGGGTGGCATACAGATACGTTAAAGAGGTGCGTGCAGTTGAGGAAACCCCTGAGCAGACCGCCGGACGGGCCCCGCGGTGGGCTCCTCGGCGGTCCCACAGCCAGTTCCGCAGGGCGCGGGTGAAGTACCGCGACGTCCCCAAAAGGAGGATGGCGTGGCTGCTGCTCAAGGACACCGTCAACTCGTGCATGGAGTACCGCGTCCTGGGGCTGGCGGCCGAGGCGGCGTTCTTCACCCTGATCTCGATCCCGCCGCTGCTCCTGGGCGTGATCGGTCTGCTGGGCTACCTGGACTGGATCGGCGCCGACACGATCGAGATGATCCGGCAGAACTTCCTGGACGCGTCCTCCACGGTCTTGTCCGAGAAGGGCGTCGACCAGGTCGCCCGGCCGCTCATCGACGATGTGATCAAGGGCGGCGGGCCCGACGTCATCTCGCTCGGCTTCGCGCTGGCGCTGTGGTCCGGTTCCCGCGCGGTGAACGTCTTCATCGACACCATCACCGTGATGTACGGGCTGGACGGCCGGCGCGGCATCGTCAAGACCCGGCTGCTGGCCTTCTTCCTCTACCTCGTGGCACTGGTGATCGGCGCGGTGGCGCTGCCGCTGATGGTGGCGGGCCCGGACGCGGTGCTGCGGCTGGTGCCGCAGGCCCAGTGGGTGGTCGGCGTCTTCTACTGGCCCGTGGTGCTGCTGCTGTCCATCGTCTTTCTCACCACGCTCTACCACGTCTCCGTGCCGGTGCGCTCGCCCTGGCGGGAGGACATCCCCGGCGCGCTGGTGGCGCTCGTGATGTGGGTGCTCGGCAGCTTCCTGCTGCGGCTGTATCTGACGAACACCGTCGAGGGCCCCACCATCTACGGCTCCCTCGCCGCCCCCGTCGCCGTACTGCTGTGGATCGGCGTCTCCGCCTTCGCCGTGCTGGTGGGCGCCGCGGTCAACGCTGCCATCGACCATGTGTGGCCCTCGGTGGCCACGGCGGCGGCCCGGCGCGCCAACGAGCGGCGCCGCGAGGAGGCGGCGGCCGAGGTCGTCGCCGCCGTGGCGGCGCGTCGCCGCCGGCTGGCCGAGGAAGAGGACGACGACCTCTTCGACCTGGACGCTCCCGCCGAGTTCCCCGAGCGCTGGACCAAGTTCCTGCCCCCCGAGGACGTCCGGGGCCGGCTGCTGCGCCCACGCGGGCGCGACCGCGACGAGGCGGACGACGACGCGCCGCGGCACGACTGACCCCTCGGCGCCGGGTCACCGGACGGCGTGCGGCGTGCGGCTTGGGCGGCGGACGGCAGGAGGCGCCGCCGCGGGAAATGCGGTGGCGGCGGCGCGCGGCCCGGGGTTACTGTCCCTGCCATCCGCACGGTGGCGCCGAGCCACGGTGCCGGCCGTGCCGCAGGTTTCGCTGCGCGACGAGGAACGGAGGTGTGACCGATGGCTGTCCGCGCGACGGGCGCTGCCCGTATCCGGTCCCTCATTTCCACCTCCGTGGCCACCGGCTGACCAGCTGATCCGCTGAGACTTCCCGAGCCGGGGCCGCCCCTGCGAAGGGCAATCCTTTGTTGCACAGCACGTCCGACATGCGTGACGAGGCGCTGGCCGCATACGGCTGGGACGCCGAGTGGCAGGCCGCCTTCGTCCGGGCGAGCGCCGACCCGGCAACCGCCGGACCGGACCCGCTCCCCGGCAGGGTGGTGCGCGTCGACCGGGGCCAGTGCGATCTGGTCACCCCGGCGGGCACCCTCCGCGCCGACACCGAATTCGTCGTCCCGCGCGACCCGATGCGGGTCGTGTGCACGGGCGACTGGGCAGTGGTCGACGCGCACGGCGCCCCGCCGTACGTACGAGTACTGCTTCCGCGCCGTACCGCCTTCGTCCGCTCCACCTCCTCCAAGCGCTCCGAGGGCCAGGTCCTCGCCGCCAACGTCGACCACGCGCTGATCGCCGTATCCCTCGGCGCGGAACTGGACCTGGGCCGCATCGAACGGTTCATCTCCCTGGCGTGGAGCAGCGGCGCGCAACCGCTGCTCGCCCTCACCAAGGCGGACCTCGTACCCGACGAGGCCACCGTCGCGCATCTGGTCGCGGACGCGGAGACCTGCGCGCCCGGCGTCCAGGTGCTGCCCGTCAGCGCGGAGACGGGCGAGGGCGTCGACATCCTCGCCGCAGTCCTCGCGGGCGGCACCACGGCGCTGCTCGGCCAGTCGGGCGCGGGCAAGTCCACGCTGGCCAACGCGCTGCTCGGACACCGGGCGCAGTCGGTGCGGACCATCCGCGACCGGGACGGCAAGGGCCGGCACACCACGACCACCCGCAATCTGCTGCCCCTGCCCGCCGAGTCGGGCGGCGGCGTCCTCATCGACACCCCGGGACTGCGGGGGGTCGGCCTGTGGGACGCCGAGGACGGACTCGGCCAGGCCTTCTCCGAGATCGAGGAGCTCGCCGCCGACTGCCGCTTCCAGGACTGCGCGCATCAGTCCGAGCCCGGCTGTGCCGTCCTCGCGGCGGTCGAAGGCGGCGCCCTGCCCGAACGGCGCCTGGACAGCTACCGCAAGCTGCTGCGGGAGAACGCCCGCCTCGCGGCCCGTACGGACGCACGGCTGCGTGCCGAGCAGCGCAAGGTGTTCAAACAGCGGCAGGCGCTGGGCCGCCACATGATGGAGCGCAAGCGCGGCCCGCGCCACCAGCGGTAGCCGAGCCTGCGGCCACGGGCTCCTCGAGCGACCGGGAGCGACCGGGAGCGGGCGGGTACGGACCGACGGCCCTGTCCGATTCCCGCTAGCTCCTGGTCGGCGACCCTCGCACACTGGAGGACGTGACCACACAAGACAGCAGGTACGAGGCCGTACGCAGCAGGGACGCCCGCTTCGACGGGGTGTTCTTCCTGGGGGTGCGCACCACCGGCATCTACTGCCGGCCGAGCTGCCCGGCAGTGACCCCGAAGCGGGAGAACGTCCGCTTCTACCCCACGGCCGCGGCGGCCCAGGCCGCCGGCTTCCGCGCCTGCCGCCGGTGCCGCCCGGACGCGGTACCCGGCTCCGCCGAGTGGAACGTACGCGCCGACCTGGTGGGCCGCGCGATGCGGATGATCTCCGACGGCGTGGTGGACCGGGAGGGCGTGGCGGGCCTGGCCGAGCGGCTCGGCTACAGCCCCCGCCAGGTACAGCGCCAGCTGACCGCCGAGCTCGGCGCCGGACCCGTGGCGCTGGCGCGGGCCCAGCGGGCGCACACCGCGCGGGTGCTGCTGCAGACGACGCCGCTGCCCGTCACCCAGGTCGCGTTCGCTGCGGGCTTCGCCAGCGTGCGGCAGTTCAACGACACGGTCCGGGAGATCTACGCTCGGACGCCCAGCGAGCTGCGCGCGGCCTCGGCGCGGGGCGGACACGGGCCCGCGGGCCGCCCCGAGGCGCGGGAGGCCGCCACCCACGGCGGCGGGGCCGCCGCCGGTGTGCCGCTGCGGCTGGCGTACCGCGGGTCGTACGCCACCGGACAGATCTTCGGCTTCCTGGAGCGCCGCGTCATACCAGGCGTCGAGGAGGTGCTGGGCGCGCCCGGCAGCCGCACCTACCGGCGTACCTTGAACCTGCCGTACGGCACCGGCGTCGTGGAGGTCGACGAGTGCCCGGCGCGCAGCGGCAAGGGCTGGCTCGACTGCCGGCTGCACCTGGGGGACCTGCGGGATCTGACGACCGCAGTGCAGCGCGTGCGGCGGCTGTTCGACCTGGACGCCGACCCGTACGCGGTCGTCGAGCGGCTCGGCGACGACCCGGCGCTGGCGCAACTGGGCGCCCGCACACCGGGCCTGCGCTCACCCGGCGCCGCCGACGCGCACGAGCTGGCGATCCGCGCGGTCCTCGGCCAGCAGGTCACCGTCGGTGCCGCACGCACGCTGGGCGGCCGGCTCGTCGCGGCCTACGGCAAGCCACTGGCGGCGCCCGACGGCACGCTCACCCATCTGTTCCCCGAGGCGGACGCACTCGCCGAGGCGCCCCTGGCGGAGCTGGGCATGCCTGAGAGCCGCCGCCGCACCATTCGCACCGTCGCCGCGGCACTCGCGGACGGAACCGTCGTGCTCGACCCGGGCGCCGACCGTCAGGAGACCGAACGCGCCCTGCTGGCCCTGCCCGGAGTGGGCCCGTGGACGGCCGGTTATATGCGGATGCGCGCCCTGGGCGACCCGGACGTCTTCCTCTCCGGCGATGTCGGCGTACGCCACGGTCTGGCGCTGGTCGGGGCCGAGGCCGCACAGGCCGAGCAGTGGCGCCCCTGGCGGTCGTACGCGCTGCACCACCTGTGGCACGCCACGACGCTCACTCCTCCTCCAGGCCCCAACTGTGCACCCGGCGCGGATGGATGACGATCAGCTCGTCGCTGAAGTGCGGACCCAGATCGTGCGGCCCTTCACGCAGTTCGGCGACGCCCCGGATCTCCACGCCGCGCACCCGCCACGGCTTGAAGCTGACGATGTCGTCCACCACGAGGGCCAGCCGGGGCTGGGTGCGCAGGTTGCGCCACTTCTTCGTCCTGCCGAGCGCGAAACCGCCCACCAGGACCGTGCCGTCCTCCTGCGGGAAGAAGCCGACCGGGTTGTTCTGCGGCTGCCCCTCGGGGTCCACCGTCGCCAGCCGCCCGAGCCGCTGGGAGGACAGGTACTCCCGCTCGGCGGGGGTGAACGCCTTGTCGCGGGGATCGGCGGGAGAGGAGCCGGAAGCGTGCGTCGCAGGTGTCATGTAAGGCAGCGTCACACGCTCCGCTCGGTACCGCATCGGAGCCCGGTCGGCTGCCGCTCCGCCGCTGGTCCTACGACTCGAGCCGTCCGTCTTCCGGTGGCGGTTCCTCCGTAAGGTCTTTCCGCCCGATCCGGGGGAGGGACAATGAGCCCATGAGCGGTCAGGAGGCACGGGGCGACGGTGAACATCCCGACTGGTGGGCGCAGTTGTACGACCCGCACGCCGCCGACACGGGGCGTACCCGTGCCCGGGACACCCTCGACGAGCGCTACCGCTCGGCGAGCCGCACCCTGACCGACACCTTCGCGCCCGCGCCCGAATCCGCTTTCGAACCTGCTCCTGGGCCCGCGCCGGCCGAGGCGCGGACCACCCCGCCTCCGTCACCGTCCCGGCCCCCTGCCGAGGCGCCGGCCGGGGTGTTGCCGGCTGCTGAACCGGCTTCGCTGGGGGAGGTGGTGCCCGACACGGTGGTGGAGGGCACCCGGTACGGCTGCGCCGAACTGCGAGCGGCGTCCGTGCGCGGCGAGCGCGCCCGGCAGGCGGGGGAACTGCGCACCGACGCGCTGCTGGTCGTACGGTTCGGGGCCGGGCAGGACGGCTTGCTGCTGTGCGTGGTGGCAGCGGGAGCCCGGTCGGGGCCGGACGGACATCGGGCCGCCCGCGAGGCGTGTCACTCGATCGGGGCGGCCGTCGGCCGCAGCAGCAGCGCACGGCTCGCGGAGGACATTCGCAGGGACCGCAGGAGCGCCCTCCAGCCCGGTCTGCACCGGCTGACGGACCGCACGTTCGGCAGGCTGCGCGCCCAGGCCGCGGTGCTGGGCCTGGAGCCGGAGCAGTACACCGTCGATCTGCGGTGCCTGCTGCTGCCCGCCGATCCCCGCTCCCGCACACGGGTGTTCTTCGGCAGCGGCGCGGGCGGGTTGCTGCGGCTGCGGGACGGCGGGTGGCAGGACGTGGAACTTTCGGCCACCACCTCGCCCGCGCCGGTGGGGGACGCGGTGATCGGCCGGGATCCGGCCGCGGGCGCGGCGGCGGTCCGCGACGGCTTCACCCCGGCGGAGCCGTCCGAGACGGCCCGCACGGAGCCGTTCCGGTTCCGCTCCCACGTCGCGGAACCCGGGGACGTGCTGCTGCTGTGCAGCCCCGGCCTGGCGGAGCCGCTGCGCGCCGAGCCGCCCTTCGCGGACCGGCTCGCAGCCGACTGGGCCGCCCCCGGGGCTCAGCCGCCCGGACTCGCGGCCTATCTCACCGCCCTCCAGGGCGGGGTGGACGGGTGCGAGGGCGACCGTACGGCCGTGATGGTGTGGGAGGGCTGAGCCGGAGCGGCACAAGAACGGTGCCACGACGCCGTCCCCACCGCACCGGCCGGTGCGGTGGGGACGGCGTGACGGTCAGCCGAACTGCCGCTCGATCTCGGCCAGTTTCTCCTCCAGGGTGTCGAGCCGTGGACTGGCGGCGTTCTTCTCGTCCCTGCCGCCGTCGCCCCGGCCGGGAGCGCTGCCCTCCCCGATCGCTTGCAGCGCGGGCCTGCCACGCGCCACCGCCGACGGGTTCACCGGGGCCGCGCCCACGGCCTCGCCCACCGGTTGGGCGGCCGACGGAGCGGCGGGCTGGGCGGTGGGCTGCGCGGTCGACTGCGCAGCCGGGGAGGACGCCGCAGCGGGTGTGCCGAGTTCGATCCCCACGCGGGACCCGGGCTCGCCGCGTCCCCGACTCCACCGACGGTGCTGCCGGTTGAGGGCCCTGACCCGGGCCCGGTCGAGGCGTTCCTTGTCCTTGCGGCGCTGCCGCTCCTGCTCGCGGCGGCGCCTGTCGTCACGCACCTCGTCGACGGCCTCGTCCAGCGTCCGTACGCCCTCCAGCAGCATCAGGGACCAGGCCCCGAACGTCTCCCGGGGTGCCCGCAGCCAGCGGACGATACGGATCTGCGGCAGCGGGCGGGGCACCAGGCCCTGGTCCCGCAGCGCCGCCCGGCGCGTCTGCTTGAGCGCGCGGTCGAACAGGATGGCCGCCGAGAGGGACATGCCGGCGAAGAACTGCGGCGCGCCGTCGTGCCCCACGCCGCGCGGCGCGTGCACCCAGTTGAACCACGCCGCGGCGCCCGCGAAGATCCACACCAGCAGCCGGGACCCCAGCGAGGCGTCGCCGTGGCTGGCCTCGCGCACGGCGATCATGGCGGAGAACATCGCGGCGCCGTCCAGTCCGAACGGGACGAGGTATTCCCAGCCGCCGCTCAGGCCCAGGTTCTGCCTGCCGAAGCCGACCAGTCCGTGGAAGGAGAGCGCGGCAGCGACCGCGGCGCAGCAGAAGAGGAGCAGATACGCGGCCGTGGCGTAGAGGGTCTCCTTGCGGCGGCGCCGCTGCTCCACGCGCTCCCAGGAGTCGGGCTGTCCGTGCTGCTGCTGCGCCGCGGCCGCGTCGTCCGCGGTGGAGGTGCCGCCCTCGGCGGAGGAGCTGTGACGGCGTGAACGCGCCATCACCAGCACCGCGGTCAGAGTGCCGACGAGCAGCACGGCGCTCGGCAGCACCCAGTTCAGCGATATGTCGGTCAGTCTCATCGGGTGTGTGCCCCTTGCCGCGCGGTACCGGGGGCGCGCACGTCGCGGACGCCGCGTACGGGTCCGTACGTGCGCGAGGCGGTGCCGCGCTCGCGCTCTGGCTTGTTTCGTGTTGCCGAGCATCCTTACGGCAGCGCGGTACCCCGCTGGGGGGTTTCAGGGGAAGAGAACGCTAAAAGGGGGCACCGGGGGCCGACAGGGGCACACAGGGTCGAACTCCCTAGCGGATCGCGGTCATCCGCTCGATACGTTCCGCGTCGCACGTTCGGGGGCAGGTGACGCAGGTGTCCTCCGGACGGAGGGTGTAGAAGAGGCAGCAGCTCGCCCGGTCGCGGGTGGTGAGCGCCGAGCCGTCGGGCCCCGTCAGCCGACGGAAACCCGCCCCCTGGGCGAACGGTTTCATCGAGCCGGGGAGCAGCAGTTCGGCCTCCGCCATCGCCCGCGGCTCCTCGCCCAGTAGATGGCCCAGATACCAGAGCCCCTCGGTGATCTCGTCCGTGGCCATCCCCCACAGCGCACGCGAACCGCGCCGCATCCGTGGCCTGAACCCCTCCAGTACGGGCGCGAGATGGGCGGCGACGGCGTCCCGCACCTCGGCGCGCAGCGCCTCCTCGTCGGGCACCACGCGCGCGCCGGGAGCGGCGGCGGCCGGGTCGTCCGGCAGACAGGCGAACTCCTCGACACGGACCGCCAGCCGCCCCAGCGAGCGCTGGAAGGCCACCGCCTCGACGGGCAGCCGTGGCACGCGCCGGTGCAGGAACCACGGGATGGTGACCAGCAGGCAGACGGGCCAGGCGTAGCGGTGCAGTCCGAAGCTGGCGACGACGTCCGGGCGTCCCGGCTGTCCGTAGTCCCGCACGATCTGCTCCGCGTCCCATGCGAGGAACGCGTCGACTGCGTCACCGCCGGCGGCCAGAGCGCTCGCCCGCACCCAGCCGGGGCCCTCGGGAAGGGCTTCACCAGCCGTGGTCTCGGTCACACCCAGGGAGGGGAACACCTCGGTCAGCCGTGCGTACGCCGCACGGAAAGGGGAGACGTCAAAGGCTACGGGGGCGAGGGTGGGCACGGCCATGAGGACCACCGAATCGACGATCGTTAGCAGGTAAGCCTTACCTTAGCTGATTGTGGCCGAGGTTTGATCTCGTGTCGCGTCGGCCTAGGGTGCACGGCAGCCTGCACTGGCGAAGACACGGACGAAAGAGCGCTGGGGGCCACATGGAGCAGAGTCGAGCGGAGCCACGTACGGCGCCGACCGCCGTCTCGCCGTCCGGAAGCCCGGCGGCGGACTTTGCCGGGCCGCCCGGCTTGCGCACCGAGCGGCGGGCGGAGAGGACCGCACGCGGTGAGCACACCCACAGCGAGCCGGCGGCCCCCAGGGTGGTGCCGCAGCGGCACTCCGTGCGCGACCAGATCCTCGAAGCCCTCCGTACCGCCCTGCTCGACGGCGAACTCGCCCCGGGGGAGGTCTACTCCGCACCGGCGCTGGCGGAGCGCTTCGGCGTCTCACCGACACCCGTGCGGGAGGCCATGCAGCTGCTGGTCAGCGAGGGCGCCGTCGAGACGGTGCCCAACAGGGGCTTCCGGGTGGCCTGTCACAGCCCCCGCGACCTGGCCGAACTCAGCGAGATCCGGGCCCTGCTGGAGGTGCCGGCCGTACTGGCGCTCGCCCGGACCCAGCCCACCGAGCACTGGGCCGGACTGCGACCGCTGGCCGAGGACACCCTGCAGGCGGCGGCGTGCGGTGACCGTACCGCCTACGCGGAGACCGATCGCGCCTTCCACCGCGCCATGCTGGAGCTGACCGGAAACCGGCAGCTGGTCGCGGTCGCCGAGGATGTGCAGCGCCGTGCGCATCTGTCGGCCCTGCGCGCCTCTCCCGCGCCCCGCGCCACCGACCTGCTCGCCGAGGCGGCCGACCACCTCGCACTGCTGGACGCGCTGACCGACCAGGACTTCCTCGCGGTCGAACGACTGGTGCGCGGGCACTTCTGACGTACGACGCGCTCCCGCCTCCCCTGCTGCGCGGGGAAGGGGGCTCGGCGCCGGGCGCTCAGCTCCGCGTGGGTGCCGGGGCCGCACCGCCGGACCCGTCCCCGTCCTGTCCGCCGGGGTCCGCGGCGCCGGGCAGCCGGTCGGCGAGCCAGGTGGGAACCCCGCCCAGCAGCCGGAACAGCCGTCCGGCCTCCTCGCGCAGCCGGGTGGCCTCCGGCTCCGGCTGGACGTCGGCGAGCGAGGCCAGGGCGGGTGCCATACCGACGAGGAACCCCAACTCCTCGCGCAGCCGCAGCGATTCCGCGAACCCGTGGCGCGCTTCGGCCAGTTCGCCCCCGCGCGCCGCGAGCCCCGCCAGATGCCGCCAGGTCGAGGAGCACAGCAGCAGATCTCCGCGCGCGGTCGCGCCCGCGTGCGCCCTCCGATAGGCGGCGCGCGCCGATTCCGGGGTGTCGCTCAGGTTCTCGGCCAACAGCCCGCGCCGGAAGTCCAGCAGGGCGCGGCCCGGCGCGTTGGGCTCCAGCAGCGCGGCGGCCCGGCCGAGCGCTGCCCGCGCCTCGTCGGTCCGGTCGCGTACGCCCAGCACGGTCGCGGCGTAGGCGAGCTGTCCGCGCTCGCAGGCCGCGGCTCCGCGGTCGTCGTCCACCTGGGCGACCGCCTCGGCGCCGCGCAGCGCGTCCTCCGCCGCCGCCCAGCCGTCCGCCGTGTACATGCACCGCTCGACGAAGAGCGCGGCCCTCCCGACGGCCGCCTGCGGGTGTTGCTGTGCGTACGGTTCCAGCAGTGCCGCCGCGTCCTCCCAGCAGCCGCGCGATCGCAGCCGCCACACGGCTTGCCCCAGCGGGCTGTCGGGGCCCATCGCCGGAGGGCGCCCGTCGGACCTCGCGGGGTCGGTGCTGCCTGCAGGGATTGCGGGGCCGGTGGGCCCTGTGCGGCCTGCGGTGCCTGTGGGATCCAGCCTTTCCGAACGTGACATGGCGGTGTCCGCCACAGTGCCCTCCCCAAGCGCGCCTTCGAGCCGGATGTGAGCGCATCACAGCACGGGTTGAGCCGTCGGGCCAAGGGGGTGGTGTGAATCAGTTCACAAAGTTTTACTCGAAGGGGCGGACTGCCAAGGCGAGGAGCGCGTTCTCAACTGCCGTACGCGCCGGGCCGGTCGGGGTCGGCCGACGTGACGGGTGAGGCGGAAGAGCTGGAGGGTGCGGAGGAGGGGGACGAGGCGAGCGAGGGGAGGAGGGCGGACGGTGAGCTGGGCGAGGCGAACGACGGGGTGGGGCAGCCGGTGGGGTAGAGCCAGCTCTACCGCAAGTCGGTAACTGGCTGTAGTGATCTCGGCGGTGAAGCGCGGTTCGCTGGATGCGTGAACATCTCCGCCGCACGTCGCACCGCATACGCCGGCTCCGCCCTCTGGACGGTCTGTGCCGTCTTCGCCGCCCTCACGGCGGCCGTGACCGCGCTTCCGCCGCACCGGACGTGGGGAGTGCTCGCGGCGGTCGGCTACGCGGTCTTGGCGCTCGTCTCGGCTGCCACCGTCCGGTCCGCGCCGCCGCCCGTCGCTCCCGCCGCTTCCGCCGTCCCTGCCGCGCCCGGCGCCGCCTGCCGGGCCGGTCCGCCGACCCGGCGGCAGCGGCGGCATCGGTGGCTGACCGGCAGACTTCCGCTCGTCGGCTGCGCGCTGACGGCCTTGCTGCCGCTGCTCGTGCTCGCGTTCACAGACAGCGCCCAGGAGGAGGTGCACGTCGTCGACCGCGCCGGCGCCCGCCTGCTGGCTCACGGCACTCCCTATCTGGGCCCCGATCAGCTGTCCGGCGCCGACTACACGGCCTACAACCCGTACCTGCCCGGCATGGCCCTCTTCGGGGTGCCACGGCAGCTGCTGGGGCTCGACGCCCGGTTCGGCTTCGCCGCCGTCTTCCTCCTCACCTTCGCCCTCAGCCTCCGGATCGCCGGCCTGCGGGCCACCGGGGGCGGGCCCGGCGCGCCCGGCTCCGTCGGCCGCCGCACGCTGCTGCTGACGGCTTCGCCGCTGATCGCACTGCCGTTGGCGGTCGGCGGGGACGACCTGCCCGTGCTCGGTCTCCTCTGCCTCGGCCTGGCGCTGGCCGGACGGCACGGGAGCGCAGCGGCGGGCCGGTCGGGCCTGGTGCTCGGCGTGGCCTGCACCCTCAAGGCGACGGCGTGGCCCGCACTGCCGGTCGTGGCGGCGCTCCTCGCGGTCCGCGCGGGCCGCCCGGCGGTGCTGCGTCTGGCCGGCGGTGCGGCCCCCGCGCTGGCGGTCGGGCTGGCGCTGCCCGTGCTGGTGGACGGCGCGGGGCTGGCGGCCAACGCGATCCGCTACCCGCTCGGCCTGGCGGAAGCCGCCTCCCCTGCGGCGGCCCCGCTGCCGGGCAGGCTGCTCGCCGCCCTCGGTCCGGCCGGGCAGCTGTGCGCCGTCGTGGCCCTGGTACTCGCCGCGCTGCTGATAGGCGGCTCGCTGCTGCCGCTCCCACCCCGGGACGCGGGCGGCGCGGCCCTGCGGCTCGCGCTGGGCCTGCTGGTGGCGATGGCGCTGCTGCCCGCGTCCCGCTTCGGCTACGCCGTCTACCCCGCTGTACTCGCCCTGTGGGCGTACTGGAGGAACCTCGATGCGCGACGACTCGAACCCGGATCAGGCCGTCGGCCGCCCACCGCACGGCGACCCGCCGAACCGTGGGGCGAAGCCGCACACCCGGACCGGGAACCGGAGCCACGACCGCACCGGCAGCCGCTCACCGGGCCGCACGCTGATCGTGACGAACGACTACCCGCCCCGGCGGGGCGGCATCGAGACGTTCGTCCACGAGATCGCACGCCGCTTCCCACCCGGTGAGGTCGTGGTCTACACGGCCGCCCAGCCCGGCTCCGACACCTTCGACGCGCACCAGCCGTTTCCCGTCGTCCGCGACCGGGCCCGCACGCTGCTGCCGTCCCCCAGGGTGGCGGAGACGGCGCGGGCCCTGGCCTTCCGCTACGGATGCGACCGCGTGTGGTTCGGCGCTGCGGCCCCGCTCGGGCTGCTCGCGGGACGGCTCGGACTGCCCTGTGTCGCCACCACGCACGGGCACGAGATGTGGTGGGCCGCGCTCCCGGGCACGCGAGGAGTGCTGCGCCGCATCGGCCGCGGCGTCGGCACGGTCACCCATCTCACGGCGCACTCCCGGGCCCGTACGGCAGGGGCGTTCGGCCTGCGGGCGCACACGGCCCGTCTGGTGCCCGGCGTGGACACGGCCCTCTTCCGCCCCGACAGCCGGGAGCGGGCGAGGATACGGCGGGAACTGGACCTGGTGGGGCGGCCGTTGATCCTCAGCGTCTCGCGGCTCGTCCCCCGCAAGGGGCAGGACACCCTGATCCGCGCGCTGCCCCGCGTGCGGTCCGCCGTGCCGGGGGCCACCTTGCTGATCGTCGGCTCCGGCCCGTACGAGCGGGCGCTGCGCCGCTCGGCGCGGCGGCTGCCGGGGCTGCCCGAGGACGCGGTCGTCTTCACCGGGCCCCGGGCACACAGCGACCTGCCGCCCTATTACGCGGCAGCCGACGTCTTCGCCATGCCCTGCCGCACCCGCCGCCTCGGTCTGGAGGCCGAAGGCCTGGGCATCGTCTATCTGGAGGCGGCCGCTGCCGGACTGCCCGTGCTCGCGGGGCAGTCCGGCGGGGCACCGGAGGCGGTCAAGGACGGCAGGACCGGCCATGTGGTCGACGGGCGCGACGTGCAAGCAGTGGCCGACCGCCTCACCGCGCTGCTCACCGCACCACGGGCGGCCGCCGCGATGGGCGCCGAAGGCCGCGCCTGGGTCGAGGCGGAGTGGAGCTGGGACGCCTCCGCCCGGCAGCTGCGCAGTCTGCTGTCCCGTACGGTCGACACGTGGTGACCAGCGACAACACAACAGCGAAACCCTCGGCCCGAGCTGCCGGGGGCACCGGGGAGGAACCGCCCGGCGGCGCTCGGCGGGAGACCGCCGTCGGCGGGGTGTGGCAGGCGTTGGCGAGCGGGCCCGCTGGTTTCCTGGGCTCCCTGTGGCCGGTGCGTGCGATGGGCTATCTGCTGGCGGGCGGGGTGCTGGGGCTCGGCTGGCTCTTCCTCGCCGTGGGCCTCGTGGTGGTCGGGACCCTGCTACTGCCCACCGGTGTCGGAGTGGTCGCGCTGCTGTGCGTGCCGGCCTCCGCCGCCGGGCTCGCCGGGCTGGAGCGGCGGCGGTTGCGCTGGCTCGACCCCCGGGAGGCCCCCTCGCCGCACCAGGACGCCTCCGCCCCGGGCGAGGACGAGACGGGCGGCAACACCGCGCGGCGGGCGCTGCGCAGACTGTGGCGGCGCGCCAGGACCCCCGCCACCTGGGTGGAGTTCGGCTTCGCGCTGCCCAACGCGGTGCTGTCGGTGCTGGATCTGCTGGTGGTGGTACTGGGGCTCGGGCTGGTCGCCAGCCAGCCGTTCGCACTTCTCACCGTGCTGGGCGGCGACCAGGTGATGTACGGCGAGGGCATCGTGCTGACCGAGCCGGTGCAGGTCCTGCCGTGGCTCCTGCTGACACCGGTCTTCGCCGCGCTCGCCTGCTACACCTTCGCGGGGCTGGCCGGAATGCGGGCGGCACTCGCCCGGGCCGCGCTGGTGGGGCCGCGCCGGGAGAAGGAGTTGGACGCGCGGCTGACGGAAGTGACCGCCTCCCGCGCCCGGCTGGCCGACGCGTTCGAGGTGGAGCGCCGCCGGATCGAGCGCGATCTGCACGACGGCGCCCAGCAGCGACTGACCGGCCTGATCATGACGCTGGGCCTGGCGAAGCTGGACGCCGACCCGGCCCTTGTCGCCAAGGCGCAGGACGAGGCGCGCGCCGTACTGGCCGAACTGCGGGACCTGGTACACGGAATCCAGCCGTCGGTGCTCACCGACCGGGGCCTGGGGGCGGCGCTGGAAGCTCTGGCCGAGCGCTCGCCCGTACCCGTACGGGTGGACGAGCGGCTCGGTTCCTCCCGGCCCGCCGAGGCGCTGGAGATCGCCGCCTACTTCGCCGCCTCGGAGGCATTGACCAATGTGGCCAAGCACAGCGGGGCCGCACACGCCACGGTGACCGTACGGGGCGGGCGGACACTGACGGTGGAGGTCCGCGACGACGGCCGGGGCGGCGCCGACCCGGAGCGCGGCACAGGTCTGACGGGGCTCGCCGACCGGCTCGCGGTGCACGGCGGGAGGCTCCGCCTCTCCAGCCCGCCCGGCGGCCCCACCGTGGTGCGGATGGAGTTGCCGTGGGCGGACGGCGCACAAGGTGCCGGGGCAAGGGAGGATGGGAGCACAACCGGGTTGACGGAGCCACCCCGCGAGGGGCGCAGGGAGATACATGCGGCTGGTGATTGCTGAGGATTCCGTACTGCTGCGCGAGGGGTTGAGCCAGATCCTCGCGCGCTTCGGCCACGAGGTGTGCGCCGGCGTCGGTGACGCGCCGGCACTGCTGGAGGCCGTGGCCGCGCACGCGCCGGACTGCGTCGTCACGGATGTGCGGATGCCGCCCGGGCTGCGGGACGAGGGGCTGCGGGCCGCGCTCCAACTGCGCACCGAGCACCCCGCGCTTCCGGTGCTGGTGCTCTCGCAGTACGTCGAGAACTCCTACGCGTCGGATCTGCTGGCCACCGGCGACGGAGTCGGCTATCTGCTCAAGGACCGGGTCGGGGAGGTCGCGGAGTTCATCGAGGCGCTGGAGCGGGTGGCCGCGGGCGGCACCGCCATCGACCCCGAGGTGGTCCGGCGGCTGCTGGCCCCCGACCGCGAACCCGCCGAACTGCGGCGGCTGACGGCCCGGGAGCGCGAGGTGCTGGCCGCCATGGCGGAGGGGCGCTCCAACGGAGGCATCGCCCGCGCGCTGGTCGTCAGCGAGGCCGCGGTCGTCAAGCACGTCCGCTCCATCCTCACCAAGCTCGACCTCCCGCCCGCACCCGACGACCACCGCCGGGTCCTGGCCGTCCTGGCGTATCTGCGCCACCCCGACCGGAGCCCCGCAACGGCGGCCGGCCCCGACCCCGCCCCTGCTCCTCGGCACCCGGCCTAGCCGGACCGGCCACGCCCCTCAGCTCATCCGCAGCGCCAGGCTGTGTTTGTGCGGGGGCAACCCCCGAGCCCCCGGCCGGGACCGGCCACGCCCCTCAGCTCATCCGCAGCGCCAGGCTGTGTTTGTGCGGGGGCAACCCCCGGGCCCCCGGCCGGGACCGGCCACGCCCCTCAGCTCATCCGCAGTGCCAGGCTGTGTTTGTGCGGGGGCAACCCCCGAGCCCCCGGCCGGGACCGATCACACCCCTCAGCTCATCCGCAGTGCCAGGCTGTGTTTGTGCGGGGGCAACCCCCGAGCCCCCGGCCGGGACCGATCACACCCCTCAGCTCATCCGCAGTGCCAGGAAGAAGTCGAGCTTGTCCTCCAGGCGGGACAGGTCGCGGCCGGTGAGCTGTTCGATGCGGCTGACGCGGTAGCGAAGCGTGTTGACGTGCAGGTGGAGACGGCCCGCGCAGCGGGTCCAGGAGCCGTCCGAGGAGAGGAACGCCTCCAGGGTGGGCACCAGTTCGGCGCGGTGCTTGCGGTCGTACTCGCGCAGCGGGTCCAGCAGGCGGGCGGTGAAGGCACGGCGTACGTCGTCCGGCACGAAGGGCAGCAGCAGCACGTGCGAGGCCAGCTCCTCGTGTCCCGCCGCGCGGACCGCGCCCGGGCGGGCGGCGGCGACCCGGCGGGCGTGCCGCGCCTCCTCCAGCGCGCCCCGCAGTCCCTCGGCCGAGTGCACGGCAGCGCTGACCCCCAGCGTCAGCCGTCCGTCGTTCGCCAGGGCGCGTCCCAGCGGCTCGCTGACCTCGGCCAGCAGGGTGTCGGCGTGCAGCCCCTCCGAGCCGCGTACGCCCGTGAGCCTGGCGGGCCCCTGCTCCTGGGCGCCCTCCGCAGCGCCGCCCGCGCCGGTGTCCGGGTGCGAGTCTTCCGCGCGGGAGGCCAAGGCCGTCGCGGAGTCCGGGGCGGCGCCGCGTCCCGTCTCGGTGCGTCCCGTCTCGGCCTCGGAGTCGTCGGGGTGCTCGGCCCCCGCTTCGGCCTCCCCGGTCAGCGGCACCAGTGCCACCGCCTCGCCGTCGACATGGGCGACGGCGATCCGGTCCGAGCCGTCCGGGCCCGTGGCGCGCGGGTCGACCAGCAGCTCTTCCAGCAGAGACTGGGCGATGGCGCCGCCCTCCAGGGCGCGCGCCGGGTCGGGCTCGTCCCAGTCGACGCGGGCCACGATCACCTGCCAGGCGGGTGCCGCACCCTGTCCGGGCAGCAGTACAGGGGCTGCCACCCGCAGCCGCGCGGCGATCTCGGAGGGCGGTGCCCCGGTCTGCACCAGTTCCAGCACCTCCTGCGCCAGCCTGCGGCGCACGGTGCGGGCGGCGTCGCGTCTGTCGCGTTCGACGGCGATGAGCTGGGTGACGCCGTGCAGCAGGTCGAGGCGTTCGGCGGGCCAGTCGCCGGTGTCGGCGGCGACGGCCAGCAGCCAGTCGGACAGGACGGTGCGGCGCGCGTCGCCGGTGCCGCGGCTGACGGGGAAGAGGGAGTAGGCCACGCCTTCGTCGACCGTCCGGTGCGGGCTGCGCCGTCCGGTGCGGACGGCGGCCATATGGGCGCCCGCCAGTCGGGCGGCGGCGGCGTGCGGCAGCACCGGCCCTTCGCTGGGGCCGGCGATCTGGCGGCCGGTGGGGGAGAGCACCCAGGCGGCCAGGTCCAGGTCCGAGCCGAGCAGGTCGAGGACCGCGTCGGGGCCCCCGCCGGCGGGCCCGGAGGACATCAGGCGCCGGTGCCGGTCCACGACGGCGGCCAGGTCTCCGGCGCGCTCGGTGGAGACCTGGCGGACCACGTGCTCGGTGATGGTGGCGAAGGCGACGGACTCGGTGACGGAGAACAGCGGCAGCCGGTGCCGCGCACAGGCCTGCACCAGGTCCTCGGGGACGGTGCCGAGCTCCGCCTCGCCCGCGGCCAGGCCCGCGACCCCCGCCGTGGCCAGGATCTGGACGAAGGACTCGGAGTCCGTCGGCGCGTGTCGCCACGCCAGGCCCGTCAACACCAGCTCACCGCCGGACAGATAGCGGCTGGGGTCGCGCAGGTCGGTGGTCATGACGCCGCGCACCGTACGGTCCAGTTCCTCCTCGCCGCCGAGGAGCCGGAGGCCCAGCGAGTCGTTCTCCAGGAGCGCGCGCAGCCGCATCGTCTTGTCGCCTGCCGTTCGTGTTTCGTCTCGGGTGGGGCGGAGGGGCGTGGTCATGCCACCGGGGTGTGACCGGGAGGAAACCGTGAGGTTACTGGTTCCCGGCTTTCGTCTGAATCTACAAGACCGGGTGGCCGACCAGCCAAACGCTTCATGTTTTCGGTGACTGCACCGCGGCGGGTACCTGTCGGTGTACTGACCGCATCCCCTCCGCATCTCCCACCTCCCATCGCACCACTCCGGATCGCACCGCGAAACAGCACCCCCTGTCAGCACCCCCCAACCAGCACACCGAGAAGAGACACCATGGAGTTCCTGCGCCCGGCCAGTTGGGAGGAGGCGCTCGCCGCGAAGGCGGAGCACCCCTCAGCCGTGCCCATCGCGGGTGGCACCGATGTCATGGTCGAGATCAACTTCGATCACCGCCGCCCCACCCATCTCATGGATCTGAACCGGGTCCATGAGCTGCACGAGTGGGAGGTCGGTGACGAGACCGTCCGGCTCGGCGCCTCCGTGCCCTACTCGAAGATCATCGACGAGCTCGCCCACGAGTTGCCGGGCCTGGCGCTGGCTTCGCACACCGTCGGCTCCCCGCAGATCCGCAACCGGGGCAGCGTCGGCGGCAATCTCGGCGCCGCCTCCCCCGCAGGGGACTCGCACCCCGCGCTGCTCGCAGCCGGCGCCGAGGTCGAGGCCGAGTCGGTGCGGGGCACCCGGTTCATCCCGGTGGAGGACTTCTACACCGGGGTGAAGCGCAACGCGCTCGCCGAGGACGAACTGATCAAACGCGTCCACATCAAGAAGGCCGACGGGCCGCAGCAGTTCTCGAAGGTCGGCACCCGCAACGCCATGGTCATCGCGGTCTGCGCCTTCGGTATCGCGCTGCACCCCGGGACCCGCACCGTACGGGCCGGCATCGGCTCGGCGGCACCGACCCCGCTGCGGGCCCGCACCGCCGAGGACTTCCTGGGCGCGGCGCTGGAGGAGGGCGGCCTGTGGGACAGCGGCAGGACGATCCCGCCGTCCGTGGCCCGCGAGTTCGCCGAGCTGTGCTCCGGCGCCTGCAATCCGATCGACGACGTGCGGGGCAGCGCCGCCTACCGCCGCCGCGCCGTGGGCGTCATGGCCCGGCGCACGCTGGGCTGGGTCTGGGAGAGCTACCGCGCCACCGGGAACGGCCGCACCACCGAAGGAGGCGCCCAATGCGCGTGACATTCACCGTCAACGGACGGCGGCACGAGGCCGACGACGTGTGGGAGGGCGAGTCCCTGCTGTACGTGCTGCGCGAGCGAATGGGGCTGCCCGGCTCCAAGAACGCCTGCGAACAGGGCGAGTGCGGATCCTGCACGGTCCGCTTGGACGGCGAGCCGGTCTGTGCCTGCCTGGTGGCCGCCGGGCAGGTCGAGGGCCGCGAGGTCGTCACCGTCGAGGGGCTCGCCGAGTACGCCCGGGAGCGGGACGGTTCCGAGGGGACGGGGAGCACCGGTGATCTCGCACCGGTGCAGCAGGCGTTCATCGACGCCGGCGCCGTGCAGTGCGGCTTTTGCACCCCCGGCCTGCTGGTCGCCGCCGACGAGCTGATCGAGCGCAACCCGCAGCCGACCGACGCGGACATCCGCGAGGCGCTCTCCGGCAACCTGTGCCGCTGCACCGGATACGAGAAGATCATGGACGCCGTCCGGCTGGCCGCCGCCCGCGCCGACGACAGCGCGCCGGAGGTGGTCTGAGATGGCCCCCACGACCGGACCCGGCCGTACGCCCACCAAGCTCGACCAGGGCGCCGACACCAAAGGTGGTGTGGGGGAGTCCCCGCTGCGTCCGGACGGCACCCTCAAGGTGACCGGGGAGTTCGCCTACTCCTCCGACATGTGGCACGAGGACATGCTGTGGGGCTGCACCCTGCGCAGCCCGCACGCGCACGCCGAGATCGTCTCCGTCGACATCAGCGAGGCGCTCAAGCAGGCGGGCGTGCACGCCGTACTGACCTACGACGACCTCCCGACCGAGATGAAGAACTACGGGCTGGAGATCAAGGACACCCCCGTCCTCGCCCACGGCCGGGTCCGCCACCACGGTGAGCCCGTCGCGCTGGTGGCGGCCGACCACCCGGAGACGGCCCGCCGCGCCGCGGCCAAGATCAAGGTCGACTACCGCGAACTGCCCGTCGTGCACGACGAGGAGTCCGCGCTGGCGCAGGACGCGCCGCTGCTCCACCCGGACCGCGACGACGACCACGCCCGGCATGTCCCGCACCCCAACGTGGTGCACCGCCAGCCCATCGTGCGCGGTGACGCGGGTGCGGCGGCCCGGGGCGCCGAGGTGATCGTCACCGGCGAGTACGAGGTCGGCATGCAGGACCAGGCGTTTCTCGGTCCGGAGTCGGGGCTGGCCGTGCCCGCCGAGGACGGCGGTGTGGACCTCTACATCGCCACCCAGTGGCTGCACTCGGACCTGCGCCAGATCGCCCCCGTCCTCGGGCTGCCCGAGGAGAAGGTGCGTATGACGCTCTCCGGCGTCGGCGGCGCCTTCGGCGGGCGGGAGGACCTGTCCATGCAGATCCACGCCTGTCTGCTGGCGCTGGTCACCGGCAAGCCCGTGAAGATCGTCTACAACCGCTTCGAGTCGTTCTTCGGGCATGTGCACCGCCACCCCGCGAAGCTGTGGTACGAGCACGGCGCCACCCGCGACGGCAAGATCACCCATATGAAGTGCCGCATCGTGCTGGACGGCGGCGCCTACGCCTCCGCCTCCCCGGCCGTGGTCGGCAACGCGGCCTCGCTCAGCGCCGGCCCGTACGTGGTCGACGACGTCGAGATCGAGGCGCTGGCGCTCTACACCAACAACCCGCCCTGCGGCGCGATGCGCGGCTTCGGCGCGGTACAGGCCTGCTTCGCCTACGAGGCCCAGATGGACAAGCTCGCCGCCGAGCTGGGCATGGACCCGGTCGAACTGCGCCGGCGCAACGCCATGTCGCAGGGCACCCTGCTGCCCACCGGGCAGGCCGTGGACTCCCCGGCACCCGTCGCCGAGCTGCTGCGCCGGGTCAAGGCGATGCCGCTGCCGCTGGAGGCGCAGTGGGAGACCGTCGGCGGCGAGCCCGATGTACGGGCGCTGCCGGGCGGTCTGTCCAACACCACGCACGGCGAGGGTGTCGTACGGGGCGTCGGTTATGCCGTCGGCATCAAGAACGTCGGCTTCTCCGAGGGCTTCGACGACTACTCCACGGCGCGGGTGCGGCTGGAGGTGGTCGGCGGGGAGCCGGTGGCGATGGTGCACACCGCGATGGCCGAGGTCGGCCAGGGCGGCATCACCGTGCACGCCCAGATCGCCCGCACCGAGCTGGGCGTCGCCCAGGTGACCATCCACCCGGCGGACACCCAGGTCGGCTCGGCCGGCTCCACCTCCGCCTCCCGGCAGACGTATGTGACCGGGGGCGCCGTCCAGCACGTGTGCCGACTGGTGCGCGAGCAGGTGCTGGAGCGCGGGCGCGAACGGTTCGGCACCTACCACCCGGCCTGGGCGAGCGCCGAACTGCTGCTGGAGGGCGGCAAGGTGGTCACCGACGGCGGTGAGGTACTCGCCTCGCTGGTGGACGTGCTCGGCGACGAGCCCGTCGAGGCCGAGGACGAGTGGCGGCACCGGCCCACCGAGGCCTTCGACCTGAAGACCGGTCAGGGCTTCGGCCACGTCCAGTACTCCTTCGCCGCGCACCGTGCCGTGGTGGAGGTCGACACCGAGCTCGGACTGGTCAAGGTCGTCGAACTGGCTTGCGCACAGGACGTGGGCAAGGCGATGAACCCGCAGGCCGTGGTGGGCCAGATCCAGGGCGGCACCGTACAAGGGCTCGGGCTCGCGGTGATGGAGGAGATCGTGGTCGACGCCCGGGCCAAGGTCCGCAACCCCTCCTTCACGGACTATCTGATCCCCACGATTCTGGACACGCCGACCATCCCGGTCGACGTGCTGGAGCTCGCCGACGAACACGCGCCCTACGGGCTGCGTGGCGCCGGTGAGGCGCCGACTCTGTCGTCGACGCCTGCCGTGCTGGCGGCCGTCCGCGCTGCGACCGGCAGGGCGCTGCCGCGGGTGCCGGTGCGGCCGGAGCACATCGTCGAGGTGTGAGTTTCCCCGTCCCGTCCCTACCCGTTCCTCCGGGGGCCCCACGCCCCCGGACCCCCACTCCCGGGCCGAGGGGCCGTAGCGGCCCTCCGCATCGGAGGACCGCCGGCCGAAGGGCCGGGCAAGGACCGGGCGGGACCGGGGACAAGGCAAGACGCGGGCCGTCCCCCGGGTCGTGCTTCCCAAATCCTCGGCGTCTGCCGAGGTGCCCCTATGAACCTTGGGAGTCAGCACAATGACCCAGTCCGAAGTAGGGCCGACGACGTCGGCGGAGGACGCGGGCCCTGGCTCGCGCATCCCCGCGGGACGCTCGTGGCTCGACAGGTACTTCCACATCTCCGAAAGAAGGTCGACCTACGGCCAGGAGCTGCGTGGCGGTGTCACCACCTTCATGGCGATGGCCTACATCGTCCTGCTCAACCCCGTCATCCTCTCCGTGCCCGACGCCACCGGGCACAAGCTGGACGGCGGGCAGGTCACCACGGCGACGGCGCTGGCCGCCGCGGTGACCACCCTGGTGATGGGCTTTCTCGGCAACGTCCCGCTGGCCCTGGCGGCGGGGCTGAGCGTCTCGGCCGTGATGGCCTTCCAGGTCGTGCCCGAGATGACGTGGGGCAACGCCTGGGCGATGTGCCTCATCTACGGCGTGGTGATCATTCTGCTGGTGGTCACCGGGCTCCGTGAACTGATCATGAACGCGATCCCGTTGGCGCTGAAACACGCGATCACCATGGGCATCGGGCTGTTCGTCTGTCTGATCGGGCTCGTCCAGGCCGGCTTCGTCACCTCGATGGCCGGTCCGGGCGGTGTCCCGGGGGCCAAGCCCATCCAGCTGGGCACCTCGGACATGCTCACCGGCTGGCCCGTGCTGTGCTTCGCCGTCACCGTGCTGCTCATCTTCGCGCTGCAGGTGCGCAAGGTGCCCGGCGCGATCCTCATAGGGATCGTCGGCGGCACCGTCCTCGCCGCGCTCGTGCACCAGTTCGCCGGTCTCGACAAGAAGGACTGGGGCGGCAGGAACGCCCCCGAGATCACCGGATCACTGGTCAGCTCGCCCGACTTCGGGCTGCTGGGCACCGTCTCGTTCGACGGGCTGGGCGACGTCGGCGGCATCACCATCGGCGTCATCGTCTTCACCCTCGTCCTGGCCGGGTTCTTCGACGCGATCGGCACCATCATCGGCATCGGCCAGCAGGCCGGGCTCGCCGACGAGCAGGGCCGGATGCCGGGGCTGAACAAGGCGCTGGCCATCGACGGTGCGGGCGGTGTGGTCGGCGGTATCGCCGGCGCCTCGGGCCAGACCGTCTTCGTGGAGTCGACGGCGGGCGTCGGGGACGGTGCGCGCACCGGCCTGGCCAGCGTCGTCACCGGTCTCGGCTTCGCCCTCTGCCTGTTCTTCACGCCCCTCGCGCAGGTGATCCCTCCGCAGGTGGCAGCCGCGGCGCTGGTCGTCATCGGCTCGATGATGATGACCAACGCCATGCACATCGACTGGACCGACCCGGCCACGTCGATCCCGGTCTTCCTGACCACGGTGCTGATGCCGTTCACCTACTCCATCACGGCCGGTATCGGCGCCGGTGTCATCGCCTACGTTCTGATCAAGGCCGTCCAGGGAAAGTTTCGCGAGCCCGGATGGTTGATGTGGGTACTGGGACTCGTCTTCCTGGCCTACTTCGCGCTGAACCCGATCGAACAGTGGCTGGGGGTCAAGTAGCCGGCCGGTCCTGTTGACGACCGTCCAGGCGGGAGCGGGTGCGGTCCCCTGGCCGTTCCCGCTCCCACCTGGCGTCCCACTGGACGTCACACGCCGTATCACTGCCGAGGAGAGACCACATGCTGGACATCGCCGCACAGCTGCACCGCTGGTGCCAGGAGGGGCGGGACTTCGCCGTCGCCACCGTCGTCGGCGTCGGCGGCAGCGCGCCGCGGCAGCCGGGTGCGGCACTGGCCGTGGACGCGGACGGCGAGGCCGTCGGCAGCGTGAGCGGCGGCTGCGTCGAGGGCGCCGTCTACGAGCTGTGCCAGGAGGCGCTGGAGTCGGGCGCGAGCGTCCGCCAGACCTTCGGCTACAGCGACGAGGACGCCTTCGCGGTGGGACTCACCTGCGGCGGCGTCATCGACATCCTGGTCACCCCGGCGCGCGCCGGGACGGACGTACGAGAGGTGTTCGCCGCTGCCGCGGCCGAGGCCGTCGAAGGCCGCACGGCCGCGCTCGTACGGATCGTGGAGGGCCCGCCGGAACTGCTGGGCGGCGCTCTGTGGCTGGACGCCGACGGGCAGCCGCACGGAGCCCTGGGCGGAGCCGGCGAACTGGACACCACAGCGGCCGCCGAGGGCGGTGCGCTGCTGGCAGCCGGCCGCACCGCGACCGTCACCGTCGGCGCCGACGGCAGCAAGTGCGGGCAGCCGGTGACGCTGCTGGTCGAATCCAGCGTTCCGCCGCCCCGGATGCTGGTCTTCGGCGCCATCGACTTCGCCGCGGCCCTCGTGAGGATCGGCAAGTTCCTCGGCTACCACGTGACGGTCTGCGACGCACGGCCCGTCTTCGCCACCGCCCGCCGCTTCCCCGACGCCGACGAGGTCGTCGTCGACTGGCCGCACCGCTACCTCGACTCCCAGGACGTCGATCCCCGCACGGTCATCTGCGTACTCACCCACGACGCCAAGTTCGATGTACCGCTGCTGGAGCGCGCACTGCGGCTGCCGGTGGCCTACGTCGGTGCCATGGGCTCGCGCCGCACCCACCTCGACCGCCTGGAGCGACTGCGCGAAGCGGGGCTGACCTCCCTCGAACTGGCGGCGCTGCGCTCACCCATCGGCCTCGACCTGGGCGCCCGCACCCCGGAGGAGACGGCGCTGTCCATCGCCGCCGAGGTCGTCGCCGCGCGGCAGGGCGGCAGCGGGGTCCCCCTCAACGGAGCCCACACCCCGATCCACCACGACACCGCTCAGCCGGCCGCGTCCAGCACCCGCGCCGTACGCAGGGCCGCCGGCTGACCCGACCCACCGGGCCGGCGCCCGCCCTGCGCCCGGGCCACCGGCTGCTGAACCGGCGAGGATCCCGTCCTGGTCGAACACCGGCCCACGGACGGCTGATTCGGGCAGGCCCGAAAGCGGGCCTCGGCCGCTTCAGACCAGCTTGACGTTCACCAGCAAGGCGCGGTGGTCGGTGCCGCGCAGGTCCAGGAACTGGCCGTCCACCGGCAGCAGCGACCCGCTCAGCAGCACGTGGTCGATCTGCGCGCCGAGCACCGGGGTGGTGCGCGTGGGCCAGGTGGGGGTGCGGGAGTTGCCCAGCATACGGGCGGCGTCGTGCATCCCGGTCCTGAGGATGGCGCGGAAGGCGGCGTGGTCCTGCGAGGAGTTGAAGTCCCCGGCGATCAGCGTGGGCAGCTTGCCGCGTGCTGCCGCCATGGCCCGCAACCGGTCCAGCTCCACCCGCCAGGCCGCCGTTCTTCCCGGCTCCGGCGGCATGGGGTGCGCCACCTGGAGGGCGATCCGCTCACCGCGCACGTCCGCGATGGCCCCGGGCATCGACAGCCGGCCGCGCACCTCGCTGCGCCGGTGCAGCGGATAGATGCTCAGCAGCGCCGAGCCCCGGGCGCCTCCGTCGCCGGTGATGATGCGGTACGGGTACTCCTCGCGCAGGGCCGGGGCGCGCAGCGCCGCCGCGCAGCGCGCGTCGCACTCCTGCAACGAGACGATCTGCGGCCGCTCCCGGCGTACGGTCTTCACCAGGTCGGGAGTGGCGTTGCCGTACTTGAGATTGGCCGTCAGCACCCGGAACTGGGCCTTCGCCGGTCTGGCCGCCGTATCGCTCGGCGCGGGCGGTCCGTACGGGCGCAGGAACCATCCGGTGCCCGCCAGCACAGCCAGCGCCCACAGCAGCACCAGCCATCTGCGGGAGAGCGCGGCGCCCAGCGCCGCCAGCCATGCCGGGGCGAGGAACCAGGGCAGGAAAGCCAGCAGCTGCGGCACGGGCGTCGGACCGTCCTCGTCACCGGCCCGGAACGCCAGCGGGACCGTGAGGACGAGCAGGGTCAGCACCGACAGCGCGGCGATGACGGGATGGCGCGGTCCGCGCCGCCGCCCGCCCGCGGTCCCACCGCTGTCTGCCGCGCCCCGGTCCTGGCGCGTGCCGGCCCCCGTATACACCTCTCCGATGATGCCGTACCTCCCGTCACATGCGCGTAAGCCCCCGGCCGGGGGTGGTGCGCACGCGGGTGGACGTACACGATGGCTCCCAGCGCCCGCAGCACCCCGCTGAGCAGGAGGAAACATGGTCCCGTCCACGCCCACAGAACAGTTCCGAGCCGCCCGCGACACGCTGCTGCGGCACCGGACGGACTACGAGGCCGCACGCGCCGCCTTCGGCTGGCCGCGTCCCGAGCACTTCAACTGGGCCCTGGACTGGTTCGACCACATCGCCGAGAACGCCGAGAACAGAGACCGGCTCGCGCTGCACATCGTCGAGGAGGACGGTGTCGAGCGGCGCGTCACCTTCGACCAGATGCGCACCCGCTCCAACCAGGTCGCCAACTGGCTGCGCGGCCGTGGCGTCGCACCGGGTGACCGGGTCATCGTCATGCTCGGCAACCAGGTCGAACTGTGGGAGACCCTGCTGGCCCTGATGAAGCTGCGTGCCGTGGTCATCCCCGCCACTCCGCAGCTGGGCCCGAGCGATCTGACCGACCGCGTGACCCGGGGCGAGGCCCGGCACGTGGTGGTCCGCGCGGCGGACACCGACAAGTTCACCGGCTCCCAGGTTCCGGGCGACTACACGCGGATCGCCGTCGGCAGCGGCGGTACGCCCGCGCCCGGCTGGCTGGCGTACGAGGACGCCTACGAGGCCGAGCTCGCCTTCGACCCGCGGGGTGTCACCCGGGCCGACGACACCCTGCTGCTGTACTTCACCTCCGGTACGACGGCGTTGCCCAAGCTGGTCGAGCACACCCACGTCTCGTACCCGGTCGGGCACTTGGCGACCATGTACTGGATCGGGCTGCGGCCCGGCGACGTGCACCTCAACATCTCCTCGCCCGGCTGGGCCAAGCACGCCTGGTCCAACTTCTTCGCACCCTGGAACGCCGAGGCGACCATCTTCATCCACAACTACACCCGCTTCGACGCGGGCCGCCTCATGGCGGAGATGGAGCGGGGCGGCGTCACCAGCTTCTGCGCGCCGCCCACCGTCTGGCGCATGCTCATCCAGGCCGACCTCAGCCGGCTGTCCGCCGTCCCCCGCGAGGTCGTCGCCGCAGGGGAGCCGCTCAACCCGGAGGTCATCGAGCATGTGCGCCGAGTGTGGGGGGTGACCATCCGGGACGGCTTCGGCCAGACCGAGACCGCCGTCCAGGTCGCCAACACCCCCGGCCAGCCCCTCAAGCCCGGTTCCATGGGCCGCCCCACCCCCGGCTTCGACGTCACCCTCGTCGATCCCGTCACCGGCGAGGCGGATGTGGCGGAGGGCGAGATCTGCCTCGACCTGGCCACCCGGCCCGTCGGCCTGATGGTCGGCTACCGGGGCGATGCCGAGCGGACCGCCGAGGCGATGGCCGACGGCTACTACCGGACCGGCGACATAGGAGCGCGGGACAAGGAGGGATATCTGACGTACGTGGGCCGCGCCGACGACGTCTTCAAGGCCAGCGACTACAAGATCTCGCCGTTCGAGGTGGAGAGCGTCCTGCTGGAGCACGAGGCCGTCGCGGAGGCCGCCGTCGTGCCGTCGCCGGACCCGGTACGGCTCGCCGTCCCCAAGGCGTATGTGGTCCTGGCGGACGGCTTCCGCGCTGACGCGGAGACAGCCGCCTTGTTGTTCGCGCACTCCCGGGACCGGCTCGCGCCCTACAAGCGGGTGCGGGTCGTCGAGTTCGCGGAGCTGCCGAAGACCATTTCGGGGAAGATCCGCCGGGTGGAGCTCCGCGCGCATGCCGCCGGCGAGGCCGGCACCCCCGGTACGGAGTACCGGGACCGGTAGGGGGTGCCCCTGGCTGCGCGTCGCGGACTGCGGGTGTGTTGCTGGTTGCTCGCGCAGTTCCCCGCGCCCCTGAAATGGGTCCCGCATCAACGCGGCGTACGGATCAAGTGCTCCGCGGCGTCGTTGACGGCACGCGGCGCCCCCGTCAGGTCGAGGACGAAGAGGGGGACCCGCAACTCGTCGGCGCGGGCCCGCGCCTCGCGCAGATAGCCCGCGAGGGCGAAGCACACGGCGGCGACCGAGTCGTTCAGCCCGTTGAGCCACAGCGTCTCCACGTCGCGCACTCCGGCCGGGGAGGTGGACGGGTCGACGTGCGCGACGACGGACGGGCCCCGCACATCGACACCCGATGCGGGCGTCCGCTCGGCGACGCGGATGCCCTCGAACCCGAGCCACCGCAGGTACTGTGCCGCGGCCAGCTTCGCGTCGTGGGCCGTGCGGATGGTGACGGGCCGGAAGGGCGGCCGCGGCACGGGGGCACGCGCGGCGGAGGCGGGCTCCGGGCCGGTGGGCGTCGGGGCCGGCTCCTCGGCGGGCGGCGCGGCCACTCCGGTGCGGCCCCGGGCGACGGGCACCCGCAGTGTCGTACCGCAGCCGCAGCCCAGCTCGGGCTGCGGCCACTCGTCCACCCGGCCGCACGTCGGGCACCGCACGGAGATCCAGGAGCCCGCCCAGGTGCGGTGCCGTACCTGGATGGCGGCGGCGGAGGACAGCAGCGGCAGAGCGACCGGTGCGCCGCAGCCGCAGGGGTAGACGGGCGCTGTGTAGCTGTGCTCGCGTCGGCACACGGGGCAGCGCACAAGCACTCTCTCAGCCATCGTTCGGCTCCTGGCACGGGTGGTCCGGTGGGCACGGCTGCACACGCGTGCCCGATCGCCTCCCAATCGTCGCCGATGCGGCGGCTTTTACGAAGGGGCGGGGCGCCAGGCCGACGGAGAGGTGGGGGAGGATGGTATGGGTATGCCCCCGCGCGGGACGGCCACCCCTCATCTGTCGGACCGTCCCGCACGGGGGCGCGCGCCGGGTCGACCTCCCAATCAGCCCGGTACGCCGCTCACCGCGCGCCCGGCACGGGCGCGCTCGCGAAAGGAGGGGTTCAGCCCTCCTGCAGTTCGCGCACCGCGGCCTCCACCCGGCGCCCGTAGTCGGGGTCGGCGGCGCTGAAGTGGGCGATGTTCTTCTCGACGACGTCCTCGCGGGTGACCTGCGAGAGCCCGCCTGCGATGTTGGCGACCAGGCGCCCCTTCTCCTCCTCGGACATCAGCCGGAACAGCTCGCCGGCCTGGAAGAAGTCGTCGTCCTTGGTGTGCTGCGGCGCCTCGTGGGTGCCCCAGTACCCGGTCACCGGGCGCGGCGCGGACAGCGGGACACCGGTCTCGATGGGGCCGCCGTAGGAGTTGGGCTCGTAGTTCTTGGTGTGCCGGTCGTAGGCGTTGGTGGCCATCAGGCCGTCCCGGCCGTAGTTGTTCGCGGCGGTGGCCTTGGGCGCGTTGACCGGGAGCTGGGTGTGGTTGACACCGAGCCGGTAGCGGTGCGCGTCGGCGTAGGCGAACAGCCGGCCCTGCAGCATCTTGTCGGGCGAGGGGCCGATGCCGGGCACGAAGTTGTTGGGCGAGAACGCGGACTGCTCGACCTCGGCGAAGACGTTGTCCGGGTTGCGGTTCAGCACCAGCCGGCCCACGCGCTGCAGCGGGTAGTCCTTGTGCGGCCAGACCTTGGTGAGGTCGAACGGGTTGAAGCGGTAGTCGGCCGCCTCGTCGGCGGGCATGATCTGCACATACAGCGTCCAGGAGGGGAAGACCCCGCGCTCGATGGACTGCAGCAGGTCGGTCTGGTGGCTGTTGGGGTCGGTGCCGGACAGCTCGGCGCCCTGCTCGCTGGACAGGCAGCGGATGCCCTGGTTGGTCTTGAAGTGGTACTTGACGAAGAAGGCCTCGCCCTCGGCGTTCGTCCACTGGTAGGTGTGCGAGCCGTAGCCGTTCATGTGCCGGTACGAGGCGGGGATGCCGCGGTCCCCCATCAGCCAGGTGACCTGGTGGGTGGCCTCGGGGGAGTGGGCCCAGAAGTCCCACACGTTGTCCGGCTCCTGCTTGCCGGTGAACGGGTCGCGCTTCTGCGAGTGGATGAAGTCGGGGAACTTCAGCGGGTCCTTGATGAAGAAGACCGGGGTGTTGTTGCCGACGAGGTCGTAGTTGCCCTCTTCCGTGTAGAACTTGAGGGCGAAGCCGCGCGGGTCGCGTGCCGCGTCGGGGCCGCCGAGGTTGTCGGCGACGGTGGAGAAGCGGATGAACGTCTCGGTGCGGCGGCCGACCTCGCCGAGGAAGTGGGCGCGGGTGTGGTCGGTGACGTCGTCGGTCACCTCGAAGTAGCCGTAGGCGCCGGAGCCGCGGGCGTGCACCACGCGCTCCGGGATGCGCTCCCGGTTGAACCGCGCCAGCTTCTCCAGCAGATGCTGGTCCTGGAGGAGGAGCGGGCCACCGATGCCGGCGGAGGTGGAGTTCTGGTTGTCGGCGACGGGCGCGCCCGCCTCGGTGGTCAGCGTGGGCTTCGGCGACTGCGACATGGACGACCTTCCTGAGGCGTGATTCACGGAAAGCAGTTTCCGCATGTTGGAGCGTAAGGACGCCCCCGTAGGGCGTCAACACTTTGTTGAAACTTCGGTTCTTCCCCGACTCCGGCGCAGTTCCCGGCGCCCCGTAAGGGGCGCGGGGAACTGCGCGACCAGCCACAACGGCGCCGCACACAGTGCACGACGGGCAGGGGCACCCCCGTCACTCGCAGGCGCCGGGCACACATAGGACACCGGGCAACCCTTGGCAGCGGCGCCGAGGCGTCAGCCGAGCGGCACCGTGGCCGTCGGCGCGTGCGCCGCCTCCGTGGCCAGCTCCTCGAACTCGTTGACCGAGGCAATGTCGGAGCCGCTCATCGAGATGTTGGTGACCCGCTCCAGGATCGCCTCCACCACGACGGGCACCCGGTACTCCGCGGCGAGCTTCTTGGCCTCCTCGAACGCCGGTAGCAGCTGGTCCGGCTCGGTGACCCGCAGCGCCTTGCAGCCCAGTCCCTCGACGACCTTGACGTGATCGACGCCGTAGCCGCCCAGCTCGGGTGCGTTGATGTTCTCGAACTCCAGATTGACCTGGAAGTCCATCTCGAAGTTGCGCTGCGCCTGCCGGATCAGACCCAGATAGGAGTTGTTGACCAGCACATGCACATACGGGATGCGGTGCTGTGCGCCGACGGCCAGCTCCTCGATCATGAACTGGAAGTCGTAGTCCCCCGACAGCGCCACGACGCTCGCCTCCGGGTCCGCCTTGGCGACACCCAGCGCGGCCGGCACGGTCCAGCCCAGCGGGCCCGCTTGGCCACAGTTGATCCAGTGTCGCGGCCGGTAGACGTGCAGGAACTGCGCGCCCGCGATCTGCGAGAGGCCGATGGTCGACACATACCGGGTCTCCGGACCGAAGGCCCGGTTCATCTCCTCGTACACCCGCTGCGGCTTGAGCGGCACGTTGTCGAAGTGCGTACGGCGCTGCAGCTCGCCCTTGCGCAGCCGGGCGGCGTCCGCCCACTTCGACAGGTCCTTCAGCTTCCCGGTCCGCGCCCGCTCCCTGGCGACCTCCACGAAGAGGCTCAGCGCCGCGTGCGCGTCCGAGACGATGCCGTAGTCGGGCGCGAAGATCTTGCCGATCTGCGTCGGCTCGATGTCCACGTGCACGAAGGTGCGGCCCTCGGTGTAGGTGGACAGCGCGCCGGTGTGCCGGTTGGCCCAGCGGTTGCCGATCCCCAGGACGAAGTCGGACTCCAGGAATGTGGCGTTGCCGTAGCGGTGCGAGGTCTGCAGGCCGACCATGCCCGCGTGCAGCGGATGGTCGTCACCGATCGTCCCCCAGCCCATCAGGGTGGGCACGACGGGGATACCGGTCAGCTCGGCGAACTCCACCAGCAGCTCGGACGCGTCCGCGTTGACGATGCCGCCGCCCGCCACGAGCAGCGGACGCTCGGCGGCAGCCAGCATGTCCATGGCCTTCTCGACCTGCCTGCGGCTCGCGGCCGGCTTGTGCGGCACCAGCGGCTCGTAGGTGTCCGGGTCGAACTCGATCTCCGTCATCTGCACATCGATGGGCAGGTCGATCAGCACCGGGCCCGGCCGGCCCGAGCGCATCAGATGGAAGGCCTCCTGGAAGACGCCCGGAACCTGCGCGGCCTCCTTGACGGTGGTGGCCTTCTTGGTGACCGGCTTGGCGATGGAGGCGATGTCGACGGCCTGGAAGTCCTCCTTCTCGATCACGGCGACCGGTGCCTGTCCCGTGATGCACAGGATCGGGGTCGAGTCGCCGATCGCCGAGTAGAGGCCGGTGATCATGTCGGTGCCCGCGGGCCCCGACGTGCCGATGCACACCCCGATGTTGCCGGGCGCCGCACGGGTGTAGCCCTCGGCCATGTGCGAGGCACCCTCGACGTGGCGGGCGAGCGTGTGCTCGACGCCGCCCGCGGCGCGCAGCGCCGCGTAGAAGGGGTTGATCGCCGCACCCGGCACGCCGAAAGCGGTGTCCACACCCTCGCGCTTGAGGATCTCAACTGCCGCGCGGGCAGCGGTCATACGAGCCATCGAACTCTCCTGGTTCGGTGCGGGTGGTGTCCGGGCGGCGGCGCCTGGGCGCGACAGGACAGTGTCGACGCCGCCGCCCGGAGTCTGTGGGGAGGGCGGACCCTCAGCCGGCGTCGGGGTTCTCGCCCGACAGCCGCTTGACGCCGCGCACCAGCGCGGAGTGGTCGAGCCCGCCGTCGCCCTGCGCACGCAGCGCCGCGACGAGCTGGGCGACCAGCGCACCGGCCGGGACGGCGGCGCCGACCGAGCGGGCCGCGTCGGTCACGATGCCCATGTCCTTGTGGTGCAGGTCGATCTTGAAGCCGGGCTTGTAGTCGCCCGCCAGGATGCTGTCCTTCTTACGGGTCAGCACCGTGGAGCCGGCCAGACCGCCGTTGAGCACCTCCAGGCCGGCCTTGAGGTCGACGCCGGACTTCTGGAGGAAGACCACGGCCTCGGCCACGGCCTGGATGTTGACCGCGACGATGAGCTGGTTGGCGGCCTTCACCGTCTGTCCGGAGCCGGCCGGGCCGCACAGCACGATCGTCTTGCCGAGCGCCTCGAAGATCGGCTTGGCCGCTTCGAAGCTCTCCTGCTCGCCGCCGACCATGATGGACAGCACGGCCTCGATCGCACCGGCCTCGCCGCCCGAGACGGGGGCGTCCAGCGTCTTGATCCCCTTGGCCTCGGCGGCCCGGGCGACCTCGATGGAGGTCTGCGGGGTGATCGAGGACATGTCGATGAGGGTGCCGCCCTCGCGGAGGTTGTCCAGAACGCCGCCCTCGTGCAGGACGACCGCCTCCACCTGGGGGGAGGCCGGAACCATCGTGATGACGACGTCCGCGCCCTGTGCGGCCTGTGCGACGGAGGTCGCGCCCTTGCCGCCGTCCTTGACGAACTCCTCGACCTTCTCGGTCTCGAGGGTGTACGCCGTGACGTCGTAGCCCGCCTTCAGCAGGTTGCGGGCCATGGGGGCGCCCATGATGCCCAGACCGATGAAGCCGATCTTCGTGTTGCCGGGCGTGTAAGCCATTCTCTTGCCTTTCGCAGATCCAGTTACTTCAGCCAGCCGAAGGAGGCGGCGCTGCCGTTGTCGCCGGGCTTGTACTCGAGGCCGACGAGCCCGTCGTAACCGGCCTTGTCCAAGCGCTCGAAGAGGTCCTTGAAGTCCAGGGAGCCGGTCCCGGGCGCCCCCCGCCCGGGGTTGTCCGCGATCTGTACGTGCGCGGTCCTGGCGGAGTACGCCTCGATGGCCGCGGCCAGGTCCTCACCGTTCATGGACAGGTGGTAGAGGTCCATCAGGAAGCGCGCGTTGTCCAGCCCGGTGGCCGCGTTCACCGCGTCGACCACCTCGACGGCCCGAGGGGCGCTCACCAGCGGGCACTTGGGCGACTCGGGAGCGTTGAGCGCCTCGACCAGGAGCACGGCCCCCACCCGGTCGGCCGCCCGCGCCGCCAGTGCGAGGTTCTCCAGGGCGAGGGCGTCCTGCTCGGCCTCCGAGGCACCGTCGACGCGGTTGCCGTACAGGGCGTTGAGCGCCTTGCAGCCCACGGACCGGGCGAACTCGGCGGTGACCTCGATGTTGGCGCGGAACTTCTCCGACTCCTCGCCGGGAACGGACAGGGCGCCGCGGTCGGGCCCCGGCAACTGCCCGGCGTAGAAGTTCAACCCGGTGAGCTGGACCTGTGCGTCCTCCAGCGCGCTGCGCAGCGCGTCCAGTTCGGAGCGCTCGGGCACGGGTGCGTCGACCCAGGGCCACCACAGCTCGATCTTGTCGAAGCCCGCGGCGGCGGCTGCTGCCGGGCGCTCCAGCAAGGGCAGCTCGGTGAAGAGGATCGAGGCGTTGACGGTGAACCGGTCCGAGGAGACCACTGTGACCGCCCTCCCTTCCTTCGGAGATCGGCTGTGAATTTCGTATTGTGAAAGTTGTATTCTGCTCACTGGAAGATTGCTCTGCGGGTCACGTTCCTGTCAAGGGCCACCCGCAAAGCCGGCCGCCGGGCGCCGGGTACCGGCCTCGCGCGCGGGCGGGCACCGTGCGGGCGTGCCAAGGCCCCGGACTCCGTCTCGCTGACGGAGCCGGGGCTCGGGTGCGGCGGATGTGGCAGATGTGGCAGGGCACGGCGGATGTGGCGGCAGCGGCGAGGAAGGGGCGCCGGAGGCGTGGGAGGCGCTCCTTAATGCTTCAATCCGACCCCTGCCCACGCACTCACTGCCGCGCGGCCCCGGCCCCTCGAAGACACCTCGCGGTCCCACAGCCGGTGCGCGGAACGGACGGTTGCCCTCCGTGGGCGGAGCCTTTACATTCTGCGTCTTCAACTACCGTGCTCGGAAGGCTGGTTACCAGGTTGTCCGTAGGGGAGTATGGAGGGCTCCGGGCGGGACCACCGCCCGGTCGCCGCGTATTCTCTCGGTGCCTGTACCGGACCGGTGCACCGGTGCCACACTGTTGTGACCCCCCAATCACCCTTGGGAGTCGGAATGCCCGCCATGATGCAGCCATCCGGTGAACCGTCCCTTCGGGCTGCCCAGGAGCAGTCCAACGGGCCCACCGCGCTGCGGATCATTCTGGGCGTCAAGCTGCGCAGGCTGCGCCAGTCGCTCGATATCTCGCGGGTGGACGCGGGCCGGGCCATCCGCGGCTCGCACGCGAAGATCACCCGGCTGGAGCGCGGACAGGTCGGTGCCAAGGAGCGCGATCTGCGGGACCTGCTGACGCTCTACGGGATCCACGATCCGCAGGAGCGCGAGGAGTTCTTCGACCTGGCCCGGCAGGCCAACTCGCCCGGCTGGTGGTGCCAGTACTCGGACGTGCTGGAGGACTGGTTCGAGCTCCATCTCGGACTGGAGGACGCGGCATCACTGATCAGGACGTACGAGGTCCAGTTCCTGCCCGGCCTGCTCCAGACCGAGGACTACGCGTTCGCCGTCAGCAAGCTCGGCTACCCGACCACCGAGCCGCGCAAGGTCGCCCGGATCGTGGATCTGCGGATGGCCAGGCAGCAGCTGCTGCACAGGGCGGATCCGCCGCGGCTGTGGGCCGTCGTGGACGAGGCGGTGCTCCGGCGCCCCTTCGGTGGCGTCGAGGTGATGCGCGGGCAGCTCGAACATCTGCTGAAGATGATCGAACTGCCGCATGTGACGCTCCAGGTGGCGCCGTTCGAGGTGACGGCCGCCGCGGCCGGCACGCCCGTGACCCTGCTGCGGTTCGCCGCCCCGGACCTGGGCGACAAGGTGTATCTGGAGCATCTGACCAACGCGGTCTACCTCGACAAGCCCTCGGAGGTCGACCAGTACACGCTGATCATGGACCGGCTGTGTGCGGAGGCGCGGCAGCCGGCGGAGACGGCCGACTTCCTCCGGCGCATCCTCGACGAGCTTCGCTGACCTGGGGCGCCTTGCGGCGTTCTCGGTACTGTGGCCCCATGAGGCGATTGCGAGTGGAGTTCACCACGGAGCCGTTCGATCTGGACGAGGCCCCTCAGCACGCGGTCGTGGCCCGGGAGGTCGTCCAGTCGGCGGCACTGGATGCCGTGGACGTCGGCCCGTTCGGCAACACCGCCGAGGGCTCGGCCGACCAGGTGCTGGACGCCGTCGCCGCGTTGCTGCGCAGCTCGCTGGAGGCCGGGGCGACCCGGGTCTCCCTCCAGGTGAACGTGCTCGGGGAGGGCGAGGGCTGATGGGGCAGGACGCGCACGCCTCGGGCCACCCCTTCGTCGTCGCGATCAAGCCGCTGGTGGATGCGATGGGCGGGGCGATGGTGGCCCCGGACCAGGCGCAGGGGGACGATGTGGTGCTCGCCTGGGAGGGCGAGGACGTGGTGGCGGTGCGGCTGCCGCATCTGTCCGACTCCCTCGACCACATCCTGGCGGAGCTGGAGCGACGGCACGGGGTGCCGCTCGCGGAGCTCGACCGCAAGACCAAGCAGTCGGTGGTGCGGATCCTGGAGACGCGTGGGGCGTTCTCCGTGCGGCACGGGGTCGAGACGGTGGCCGGTGCCCTGGGCGTCAGCCGCTTCACGGTTTACAACTACTTGAACCGTGAGAACGGGCGCAGCGGCTGACCGGTTCCGCTCCTGCTCCGCGAGTCCGTGTGTGGCTTCCGTATGGCGGGCTTCGTTTTCCGGGATGCCGAAAAGGCTTCAACAAACTGTTGACGTGGTGTGGCGCGGGGACTTAGCTATTCCCAGCCCGAACAGCACCACGGCCACGGAGGTCCCGTGACTTCGCGCTCGACGCCAGGTCTGGCCTGGTTCAACTCCGCAGCGGACGCCGATGTGCGTACCGCGCTCCACGAGGTGTGCGCCGCCCGGAGCTGGGGGAGCGCCCTGCTCGCCCGGCGCCCGTACGACAGCGTCGACGCCCTCTTCGCCGCGAGTGACGAGGCCACGGCGGCCCTGACCGACGAGGGGCTGGCCGAGGCCATGGCCGGGCACCCGCCCATCGGCCGCCCGAAGCCCGGCGACCCGACCTCCGCCCGCGAACAGCGCGGCATGGCGGGCGCCGACGAGGAGCTGAAGGCCGAAATGCTCGCACTGAACCTGTCCTACCAGGACAAGTTCGGGCATGTCTTTCTCATCTGTGCCACCGGCAGAAGTGCCGAGGAGATGAGGGACGCCGTTCGTCACCGGATCGACAACACTCCGCAACAGGAGCGGGAGATCGTGCGGCAGGAACTGGCGAAGATCAACCGGCTCCGGCTCACCCGCCTCGCGGAAGAAGGGGGCCCTACACCATGAGCGACGCGACGAGCACATCGGTGTCCACGCACATCCTGGACACCAGCCGCGGCCGCCCGGCCGCCGGGGTCGGTGTACGGCTGTCCGTGCGCCAGGGTGACGAGCAGGCCGCATGGGTCGCGCACGGGGCGTCGAAGACCGACGCCGACGGGCGCTGCAAGGACTTTCCGGCTCTGCCGGAAGGCACCACCCACGTTCAGCTGTGGTTCGAGACGGAGCCGTACTTCCTCGACGGGCACGGCTCCACCGAGCACGGCTCGGACCAGCACGACGTGGCAGAGCACAGTTCGAATCCGCGCAGCCAGCGCGAAGCCGCGGAACAGCAGGACGCCCCCCGCGTAAGGGACAGCGCACCAGGCAGCTTCTTTCCCGAGGTGACCATCGTCTTCGCGGTGCGCCCGGGCGAGCACTACCACGTGCCGCTGCTGCTCAACCCGTTCGGCTACTCCGTGTACCGAGGGAGCTGACACCATGCCCACGATTCTCGGCCAGAACCAGTACGGCAAGGCGGAGAACCGCGTCGTCAAGATCACGCGGGACGGCGACACCCACCACATCAAGGACCTCAACGTCTCGGTCGCCCTCAGCGGCGACCTGGACGACGTCCACTACTCCGGCTCCAACGCCCACGTCCTGCCGACCGACACCACCAAGAACACCGTCTTCGCCTTCGCCAAGGAGCACGGCATCGAGTCGGCCGAGGCGTTCGGCGTACTGCTCGCCCGGCACTTCGTGGAGAACACCGAGCCGATCGGCAAGGCCCGTATCCGCATCGAGGAGTACGACTGGGAGCGCATCGAGACCTCCGACGCCAACTCCAAGTTCATCGGCGCCGACGAGGTCAAGCACTCCTTCGTACGCAAGGGCCAGGAGATACGCACCGCGCAGATCACCTTCGACGGTGAGAGCGTCGAGGTGCTGTCCGGGCTGAAGGGGCTGACGGTCCTCAACTCCACCAACTCGGAGTTCTGGGGCTACATCAAGGACCGCTACACCACCCTGAAGGAAGACTACGACCGCATCCTGGCCACCGAGGTGGCCGCCGTGTGGCGGCACAACTGGACCGGCGCGCAGGAGGAGCGGACGCCCGCCTGGGACAAGTCCTACGCCCAGACGAAGAAGCACATGCTGCACGCCTTCGCGGAGACGTACTCGCTCTCGCTCCAGCAGACGCTGTACCAGATGGGCTCGCGCGTCATCAACAGCCGGCCGGAGATCGACGAGATCCGGTTCTCCATGCCGAACAAGCACCACTTCAAGGTGGATCTGTCGCCGTTCGACATCAAGAACGAGGCGGCCGACGGTGCCGTCTACTACGCCGCGGACAGGCCGTACGGCCTGATCGAGGCCACTGTTCTGCGCGACGGGGCCACCCCTCGCATACCCGTCGACATGACGAACCTCTAGTTCCATCCCCCCAGCTTCGCCCCCTGCAGGCAGCGCAGCGACCGCGCCCGGGGGGCGGGGCGCGGGCCGATATCCCGAGCGAGGACCCCCATGGCCGACACCGAACACCAACAGCCACCGACAGGCCGCGTCGTCATCGAGAAGTGCGCCATCGCGACCGTCGACCCGGAGGACACCGAGTACGCGACCGGCCATCTGGTCATCAACGGCAACCGGATCGAGTCCGTCGGTCCGGGCGACGCACCCGAAGGCCTGGGGAACATCACCCGCCGGATCGACGGCAGGGGCCATCTCCTCACCCCGGGGCTGATCAACACCCACCACCACTTCTACCAGTGGATCACCCGGGGTCTGGCCACGGACTCCAACCTCTTCGACTGGCTCGTCGCCCTCTACCCCACCTGGGCGCGGATCGACGAGGAGATGGTCTACGCGGCGGCCCGCGGCTCCCTCGGGATGATGGTGCGCGGCGGTGTCACCACCGCGATGGACCACCACTACGTCTTCCCGCGCGGCGCCGGCGACCTCCTGGGCGCCGAGATCCGCGCCGCCGCCGAGATCGGCGTCCGCTTCACCGCGGCCCGCGGCTCCATGGACCGCGGCGTCTCGGACGGCGGCCTCCCGCCGGACTTCGCCGTGGAGACGCTGGAGGGCGCCCTCGCGGAGACCGAACGCGCCGTCGACACCCACCACGACGCCTCGTTCGGCTCGATGCTGCACATCGCGGTCGCGCCCTGCTCCCCGTTCTCCGTCTCCACCGAACTGATGCGCCAAGGCGCCGAGCTGGCCCGCCGCAAGGGCGTACGGCTGCACACCCATGGCTCGGAGACGGCGGAGGAGGAGAAGTTCTGCCACGAGCTGTTCGGCATGGGCCCCACCGACTACTTCGAGTCGGTCGGCTGGCTCGGCGAGGACGTGTGGATGGCGCACTGCGTCCATATGACCGACGCGGACATCGCCGCCTTCGCCCGCACCAGGACCGGAGCGGCACACTGCCCCTCGTCCAACGCGCGGCTGGGCGCCGGGATCGCCCGCGTGCCGGACATGCTGGAGGCGGGCGTGCCGGTCGGCCTCGGCGTCGACGGGACGGCGTCCAACGAGTCGGGCGAGCTGCACACCGAACTGCGCAACGCGCTGCTCGTCAACCGCCTGGGCCCGCACAAGGAGAGCGCGCTGACCGTGCGCAAGGCCCTGCGGCTGGGGACCTACGGCGGCGCCGAGGTGCTGGGCCGCGCCCAGGAGACGGGCTCCTTGGAGGCCGGCAAGCTCGCCGACGTCGTGCTGTGGAAGCTGGACGGGATCGGGCACTCCTCCATCGCCGACCCGGTCGCCGCGCTCGTCCTGGGCGCACCGGCCCCGGTCACCCTCTCCCTGGTCAACGGCCGGCCGGTCGTCGAGGACGGACATCTGGTCCGGGCCGACGAGGAGGAGATCGCACGCGACGCCCGGGACGAGGCGCGCCGCCTCGCCCGGATCGCGGCCGACGCGGACTGACGGTCCGACCCCGCGGGCCGGAGCGCTGCTTCGGCCCGCCCCTCAGACACCGGCCGGGAGGGACGGCTCCCGGCCGGTTCGACCCTCATCCGGACTCCTGTCATGCTCCGGACACTCTGCATGGGCGCACACCGCACACCACCGCACCAACAGCACCACCTTGCACACCGCAACACCTCCGGAAACCGCGTGCCACAAGGCGCCGATAACGACAGGAGGACCCCGTGGCCAAGACGCCCAGGTTCACCAGGCAAGGAAAGACGGCGGACGGCAGTGGGGACGAGTCGGGCGACGGCTCGCGCGGCTCCGTCCAGCAGCAGCCCCCGGAGCACGGCAAGCACCCGGTCGATCAGGGCATGCCGCCGCTGAAGTTGTTCACCAGCGGCCTCCAGCACGTGGCCGCGATGTACGCGGGGGTGGTCGCGCCGCCGCTCGTCATCGGCGCGGCCGTGGGCCTCTCTCCGACCGAACTGACGTTCCTGACCGGCGCCAGCCTCTTCATGGCCGGCATCGCCACCCTGCTGCAGACCCTCGGCATCTGGAAGATCGGCGCCCGGCTGCCGTTCGTCAACGGGGTCACCTTCGCCACCGTCGCGCCCATGCTGGCCATCAACAAGTCCGAGGGGCCCGCCGACGCGCTGCCCGTCATCTTCGGCGCGACGATGGTCGCCGCCGCGCTCGGCTTCCTCATCGCCCCGTTCTTCAGCAAGCTGGTCCGCTTCTTCCCCCCGGTCGTCACCGGCAGCGTCATCACCCTCATCGGCGTCTCACTGATGCCCGTCGCCTTCAACTGGGCGCAGGGCGGCAACGCCGAGGACCCGCACTACGGCGACTTCAGCAACATCGGCATGGCCGGGCTCACCCTGTTGATCGTGCTGCTGCTGCGCCGGTTCACCACCGGCTTCCTCAAGCAGATAGCCGTGCTGATCGGCCTCGTCGTGGGCACGCTGATAGCGATACCCGTGGGCATCACGGACTTCACCGCGGTGCGGGAAGCCGACATCGTCGGCTTCCCCACCCCCTTCCACTTCGGCGCCCCGCAGTTCGCCATCGCCGCGATCATCTCGATGTGTGTGGTGATGCTGGTCTCGATGACCGAGTCCACCGCCGACATGCTGGCGCTGGGTGAGGTCGTCGACCGCCCCTCCGACGAGCCGACCATCGCGGCCGGCCTGCGCGCCGACACGCTCGGCTCCTTCGTCAGCCCCTTCTTCAACGGCTTCCTGTGCAGCGCCTTCGCCCAGAACATCGGGCTCGTGGCGATGACCCGCATCCGCAGCCGGTTCGTCGTCGCCACCGGAGGCGGCATCCTCATCGTCATGGGCCTGTGTCCGCTCGCCGCCAGCCTGATCGCGGCCGTACCGCAGCCGGTGCTGGGCGGGGCCGGAGTCGTCCTGTTCGGCTCCGTGGCCGCCAGCGGCATCCAGACGCTGCTCAAGGCGGACCTCGGCAAGGACAACAACGTGCTGATCGTCGGCACCGCGCTGGCCGTCGGCATGATCCCGATCGCCGCGCCGGACTTCTACCACGCGTTCCCCGAGAGCGCGAAGATCCTGCTCGACTCCGGTATCTCGACCGGGTGCGTCACGGCCGTCGTCCTCAACCTGGTCTTCAACCACCTCGGTCGCTCCCGCCGCGACGAGGAAGTGGTGGCCCACCCCATGGAACCGGGCGAAGGCATCCCGCACCCCAGGGAGAGCACCCCCGCGTAGCGCGGGGTACCGCTCCCTCAGCGGCTCCCTCTCCGCCGCTTCCGCCCTTCCCGCCGCAGTGGCGCTCCGCCACGACGCAGGTGTCCGGCGGTGTCGAACCCAGCGGCTGGTCCGGGTCCGGCACCGCCGGTTGCCGTCGTGTCGGAGTCCTCGCCGTCGCGGCGCGGAGCGGGAGCGCGGCACTCAGCGGGCGCGCGGTGGAGGGGAGCGCCGCGGGGAGGACGTCAGCCCTCCACGGCCTGCCAGAAATGGGCGAGGATCTCCGCGAGGAAGTCCCGCCCCGCGTCACGGGAGGACGCCGACGCCGGCTGGCCCCAGCCCAGCGATGCCGCAGTCGTCGAGTGGTACGCCGCGTGCAGACCACGCAGCCCCTCGGCGACGTACTCCCGCGGCAGCGGCACCAGTTCGCAGACAGCCCCCACATGCGCCTGCCACCGGGTGGTGGCGGCCTTCCGCAACAGGCGCGCCAACTCCTCGTCGCGGCCTGTGAACTCGATCAGCGCGGGCACCGGCAGCCGCAGCACTTCGGCCAGGGCGTCGGCCTGCCGAGCATCCCCCGCCCACACACCGGTCTCCTCGACCTCGGCGTACTCCTCGGGCGCCATCCCGATCTCCCGTGCCACATCGGTCGGGGAGACCCCCAGCGCCAGCCGGTACTCGCGCAGCGTGCCGGGGCTGCCCATCAGATCGGCCGCCGAGCACCACAGCGCGCCCGCGAGCGCGGACAGTTGCTGTTCGTCGGGTGCGGCCACCCCGGCCTCCCATGCGGCGACCGTGCGCGCGTCGATCTCCATGCCGTACGCGGCGCGCATCCCGTACGCGACATCCTCCGGGGACAGCCGCAGCCCTTCGCGCAGCCGTCGCGCGGCCGCGCTGTCGAACGACCTTCCTGCCTGCCCCCGTGACGTGCCGTAGTGCATCGGCTCACCGTAGGGAGCCGGGTGTCCGGCTGCCTACCGTGCGTTCGCCCGAAGACCGAGCTCGTAGAAAGCTCCACGAATCCGCTGCCGGCTCCTTCAGTCGGGGCGGCAGTCGAACCGGGCCTCGGCGGCGAGCAGTGGGCTCAGATCGGCGCCCGGCGCGTGTTCGACCGGCTCCGCGCCCGGGGTGAACAGCCGCGCGCCCGCCACCAGACCGCCGAGCTCCAGGGTGTCGTGCGTGCGCCGCAGCCAGGTGCCCTCCCGCAGCCCGAGCACGGGAACGTCGTTCTCCTCCAGGAACTGCCGCAGCCGCTCCTCGCGGGTCTCTCCCATATGGGCGCTGCCGGGCACCGGGTCGAGATAGTGCGGATTGATCTGGAAGGGGACCAGGCCCAGCGTGTGGAAGGACACCGGCTGCACGATGGGCATGTCATTGGTCGTCCGCAGCGTGGGGCAGGCCATGTTGGTGCCCGCGCTCGATCCCATGTAGGGCACCCCGTCCGCGCGGACCCGTCGTGCGACGGCATCCACCAGGCCGTGCCGCTGGAGCGACTTGAGCAGCCGGAAGCTGTTGCCCCCGCCGATGAAGACGGCCTGCGCCGAGGCGACCAGTTCGCGGGGCTCGCGGGCCGTGTGCGCGCCGCGCACCCGGATACCGAGCGTGTCCATGAACGCGGCGACCTTGGCGGTGTAGCCGTCGTGATCGGCCAGCGCGTACGGGACGAACAGCAGCTCGGTCACCCCGTCGAGATGCTCGGCGATCACCTCCCGGGCATGGTCGAGGTAACTGTGGCCGGGGGCGGCCGAGTTGGACAGCAGCAGCAGCTTCATGGGATGTCCTTCCGTTGCGGGGCGGGTGGTCGAATCAGGTGCGGGGTGTGCCGGGACGGCGGTCCCGTGCCCGGCGCGGGGTGAGCAGCTCGCCCAGGCTCTCGGCCGCGGCGCGCAGCGGGACCAGCAACTCCTGCTGCTTCCCGTCGAGATGCTCGTGCGGCCCGACCAGGGTGAGCGAGCCGACCGGTTGCGAGCGCACCAGCACGGGCACGGCCAGACCGGCTGTGGCCGGGTCGTACTCGCCCTTCGAGTAGGCGAAGCCGTCCGCCGGTACCCGGCACATCAGCTCCTCCAGCTCCGCCGGGTCGGTGACGGTCAGTTCGCTGAAGCGGGCCATGGGGCGCCCGTAGAGCAGGGCCGCGCGCGCACCCGGGGTGAGCATGCCGAAATAGGCGCGGGAGGTGGCGCCCGCGTGGCCCGGGTACAGCTCGTCCGCCAGTCGGTAGGCGCGCAGCGGGCCGAGCGTGCCGTCCGCCGAGTCGACGCAGCGCAGATGGGCGCCGTCGGGCACGGCGAACAGCGCGGTCACCCCGCTGACGGCGGCCAGCTCACGCAGCGCGGGCCGGACGAGCCCGGCCATCCCGCCGTGCCGCTCCCAGGCTGTGGCCATGTGCCAGACGGCGGGACCCAGCCGGTAGCGCCTGGTGACGGCGTCGGACACCAGGAAGCCCCGGTGTGCGAGGGAGGCCAGGAGCCGCTGGGTGACCGACTTGTCCCAGCCGAACTCCGCCGCCAGGTCCGTCACGCCCCACTCGTCCCGGTCGTGGGTGAAGGCGAGCAGGACGTGCAGGACGCGGTCCGCGGTCTGGAGCGGTGCTCCTCGATCGGTAGTCACAGCTCGACTCTATCGCTGACCGGGTCGCTGTCCCGCATATAGGGAAAAGGTTGCTCTCAGGGAGTCGTAGGGGCAAGGTTTCGGCCACAACCGCTCCACCCGGCACCGTCGACCTGCTCGGTACCGGGCACCGACGGCACAGTCGCACCACCCCGTACCAAGGAGCCCCCGTGCTCAAGCACGTACTCGACGTCATCGAACTTCTCGACCGGCCGCAGGCCGACGGGCACTCGCTCGCGGCCCATCTGCGCGGAGTGCTCGACCGGGCGACGGAGGAGGCGGGCGCACCGCCGCGCGGCGCCGCCCCCGCCCGGCCCGACATCACCGTGAGCCGCGTCGAGGGTGCCAAGGGCGGCACCGACTTCGTGAAGGTCGTCGTCCCGGGCAGCGCGGGGGCCCGCTCCGGCGGCAGCGCACCCACCCTCGGCATCCTCGGCAGGCTCGGCGGTGTGGGCGCCCGCCCCGAGCGCATCGGCATCGTCTCGGACGCCGACGGCGCGGTGGCGGCCCTCTCCGCCGCGGCCAAACTGCTCGACATGCACGCCAGGGGCGACGTGCTCCCCGGCGATGTGATCCTCAGCACCCATGTGTGCCCCGACGCGCCGACCCGGCCGCACGACCCGGTCCCGTTCATGGACTCGCCGGTCTCCATCCTCGACTGCAACCGCGAGGAGGTCGACGAGGCCATGGACGCGGTCGTCTCCATCGACACCACCAAGGGCAACCGCCTGCTCAACCACCGGGGCCTCGCCCTCTCGCCGACGGTCAAGGAGGGCTGGATCCTCCGGGTCAGCGACGATCTGCTGGGCCTGCTGGAGACGGTCACCGGCGAGGACGCCCGGGTGCTGCCGATCACCACGCAGGACATCACGCCGTACGGCAACGGCGTCCACCACATCAACTCGATCATGCAGCCCTGCGTGGCGACCTCCGCTCCGGTGGTGGGCCTCGCGCTGACCACCCGGCCCGCCGTCGCCGGCTGCGCGACGGGCGCCAGCCATGAGCGCGACATCGCGGCGGCGGGGCGCTTCGCCGTCGAGACCGCGAAGGAGTACGGACGCGGAGTGGTCCGCTTCCACGACCCCACCGAGTTCGCCCGCCTCGTGGACCGCTACGGCCCGATGACCCATCTGCAGTCCACCGCCGGAGCCACCGACGAGTGACCGGCGCCCGGGACCGCCCCGCACCGGTCCCGGGCCGTCCCGCCGACGACGCTCCCGGGCCGCCCCGCCCCCAGCACCTGCACGGAGCCACCATGAGTAACCCGTCCTCCCCGCCCCCGACGGCGCAGCCCGGCCGAGCGCGGGCCCACCCCAGGGCGCTGGAACCCGTCACCCTCGTCGTGACGGTGCTCCTCAGCGTGCTCGGTGCCGTCATCGGGCTCGTACTGATCACCACCTTGGGCATCGCCCCCAACACCTCGGTGATCGGCGCGCTCATCGCCATGCTCATCGGCCGCGTCTCCTTCGCCGCGCTGTCGCGGATGCGCGACCCGCAGCGGCAGAACCTGGTGCAGTCGGCGATCTCCGGATCCACCTTCGCCGCGGCGAACTCGCTGGTCACCCCGATCGCCGTGCCCTTTCTGCTCGGCAAGCCGAACCTGGTGTGGCCGATGCTCGGCGGTGCCGTCATCGGGCTGGCCGTCGACAGCTGGGTGCTCTACCGGGTCTTCGACTCGCGGCTGCTGCCCGCCACCGGGGCATGGCCGGCGGGTATCGCGGCGGCCGAGACGATCAAGGCGGGGGACGAGGGCGGCCGCAAGGCCAAGCTGCTGGGGCTCAGCGCGGTCGTCGGCTTCCTCGGCTCCCTCTTCAAGCTCCCGATGAGCGCCGCGGGCGTCGCCTTCCTCGGCAACATCTGGGCACTGCTGATGTTCGGTGTCGGCCTGCTGGTCGCTCAGTACGCGCCGACGATGCTGCACGTCGACCTCGCGGCGAACTACGTACCGCACGGAGTGATGATCGGCGCGGGACTGGTCGCACTCGTCCAGGCCGTACTGCTGATGCGGGACCGCAGGGGCAGGGCGGCGGGCGGTGCCGCGGACGGCTCCGCGGTGCCGGAGCGGGCAGCGGAAGGCGGCCGGGCCGCACAGCGCGAGCACGGCGACTTCACCCCCGATGTCCGTACGGTCGACGCGCCGCGCCTGCGGCGCGGGCTGCTGGAGGGGCTGGCGCTCTTCGTCACGGGGGCCGTGCTGATCGCCCTGACGGGCGGGATCGCCGCCGACATGGGCGGTGCCGGGCTCGTCGGCTGGGTGCTGCTGGCCGGTGTCGCGGCGCTGGTGCACCAGCTGATCGTCGGGCTGGCCGCCATGCACTCGGGCTGGTTCCCGGCCTTCGCCGTCACCCTCATCTTCCTGATCCTGGGCCTCGTCCTGGGGATACCGATGGTGCCCCTGGCCCTGCTGGTCGGCTACGCCGCCTCGACCGGGCCCGCCTTCGCCGACGTGGGCTTCGACTTCAAGGCCGGATGGCTGCTGCGCAAGGGGGCGGTGCCCTGGCACCCGTACGAGATGGCGGGGCGACGGCAGCAGTACATCGCACAGCTCGTCGGATTCGCGGTCGCCATCCTCGTCGTGGTGATCGCCTGGAAGCCGTTCTTCGAGGACGGCCGGGTGCCGCCGGTGGCGCAGGTGTACGTCGACACCATCAAGGCGGGCCTGTCCGACTCGGACGCGGGGACGCTGCTGGTTCTGTGGGCGATCCCCGGGGCGCTGATCCAGTTCTTCGGCGGCTCCTCGCGCCAGATGGGCGTACTGCTCGCGACCGGACTGCTCGTCGCCACCCCGCAGGCGGGCTGGCTGGTGCTCGCCGCGCTCGCCGTCCGGTTCGGCTACTCCCGCTGGACGGCGCGGCGTGCCAGGGCGGCGGCCACGGACCCGCGGATCGACGCGGACAACGACCTGGCGCTGGTGGGCGCGGGACTGGTGGCGGGCAGCTCGCTGCACGACGTCAGTCAGATCTACAAGGCGCTGTGACCGTTCTGCAAGGCGCTGTGCCCGTCGCGCGCCACGCACGACGGCAACCTACCGAGAGGAGCATGGAGTTGAGCGGCGGCACAGGGGCCGGATCCGGTCCGGCACTGGGGCTGGTCACCATCGGGCAGGCGCCCCGGACGGATCTGACCGGGGACATCGAGCCGCTGCTGGGCGGCCTGGGCGTGTCCGAGCACGGCGCCCTGGACGATGAGGTGTTCGACGGCGCGGAGGGGGTCCGCACCCGCACCGCCCTGGCCTCCGCGCCGGGTGAGGCCCCTCTGGTCTCGCGGCTGCGCGACGGCACCTCCGTCGTGCTGGGCCACGACGCGCTGGCACCGCGGATGCGGGAGGCCGTCGCACGCTGCGAGGCGGACGGCGTCGCGGTGACGCTGCTGCTGTGCACCGGCAACTTCCCGCCGGTGCCGGCCGGCCGTCCGGTGCTGCAGGCCGAACCCCTCGTCCAGCAGGGCGTCCGCGCGCTCGTCGGCGACGAACCGGTGGGCATCGTGTGCCCACTGCCCGCGCAGGCAGCCGATGTGGCGCGGCGTTGGTCCGCGCTGCTGCCCGGCCCGGTGCGGGCCGAGCCCGCCGACCCGTACGCGGCGGACGCCCACGAGGCGGTCGCCTCGGCTGCCGAGCGGCTCGTCGCGGGCGGCAGCAGCCGGCTGGTTCTCGACTGCATCGGCTACACGGAGTCGATGCGGGGTGCTGCCGCCCGGGCGGGCGGCCGCCCGGTCCTGCTGGCCCGCAGCCTCGCGGTGCGGTTGGCCGTGGAGGCTGCCGCGGCACACCCTGCTGCGCCGCGCCGGGCGAGCTCCAGGCCCCCAGGGATTAAGCCCCCAGGGACTTCAGGGCGTCGTCCGTGAGGCGGTAGACCGTCCACTCGTCCTGCGGGCGGGCGCCCAGCGACTCGTAGAAGGCGATCGAGGGGGCGTTCCAATTGAGCACCGACCACTCCAGGCGCTCGTAGCCCCGCTCGACGCACAGCCGGGCGAGCTGGGTGAGCAGCGCCTTGCCGTACCCGCCCCCGCGTGCCGCGGGCCGGACGTACAGGTCCTCCAGATAGATGCCGTGCACCCCGCGCCAGGTGGAGAAGTTCAGGAACCACAGCGAGAAGCCCACCGGGTCGCCGGCGGCGTCCTCGGCCAGATGCGCGTAGGCCGCCGGGCGCTCGCCGAACAGCGCCTCGTGCAACTGCTCCTCGGTGGCCCGTGCCTCCTCAGGCGCCCGCTCGTACTCGGCGAGCTCACGGATCATGGTGTGGATGACGGGGATGTCGGCGGGAACGGCGTCGCGGATCATGCCCACAGCGTATGCGGAGCCTTCCGCGGGGACGCGGGGGCTCCGGTGCCCGACCTCTGCGCCATCTGCCCGTTATGCTGCGATTTGCCCTACACCAGCTGACGAGGAAGGGGTGCGCGGCATGCCGACCGAGGCCGAGTCCCCCGAGACCGGGTCCCAACCGGCCGAACCGCGGCGGGGCTTCACCTTCCCCAGCGCCCTCACGGTGCTGGCGCTGGTCACGCTGCTCGTCTGGGTGCTGGCGTTCTTCGTGCCGTCCGGCCGCTATGAGCGCGGTGCCGACGGGGCGCCCCGGCAGGGCACCTACCACCGCGAGTCCGCGGGGCTCGGGCTGCTCGACCGGTTCAACGAGCTGTTCCTCGCCCCGGTCAACGGTCTCTACGGGGTGCAGGACCTGCGGACGGGGCGGGTCGGCCCCGACCTCACCGGCGAACTCTACGGTGCCGCCGGGGTCTTCTTCTTCGTATTGGCCATCGGCGCCTTCATGACCGTCGTCTTCGCCACCGGCGCCATGGACCGCGGCATCGGCCGCCTCGCGCACCGGCTGCGCGACCGGGGCAGCCTGCTGATCGTCGGCGTGATGCTGGTCTTCTCCCTGCTGGGCACCGTGGAGGGCTTCGCGGAGGAGACCCTGGGCTTCTACGGGCTCATCGTCCCGCTGATGCTCGCACTGGGCTACGACCGGATGGTGGCGACCGGCACCATCATCCTGGGCGCCGGGATCGGGGTGCTGTGCTCCACCGTCAACCCCTTCTCGACGGGTGTGGCCTCCTCGGCGGCCGACATCTCGCTCGGCGACGGCATCGCGCTGCGTGCCCTGATGTGGCTGGTGCTCACGGCGGTCACCATCGGGTATGTGGTGCGGTACGCGCGCCGGGTGCGGGACGACCCCGCGCGCTCGCTGTCCGGCCACCGGCCCGGCGACCTCCCCGTCGGACCTCCGGCAGTCCCCCGGTCTCATCTTCGTTCGACCGGGGGCACCCCCATCGGCCCAGGGGGGAGCCGTCCGCAGGCCGCCGGGCGCAGCGAGGCGGACGAGCCGCCCCCGCTCACCGGCCTGCACAAACTCGTCCTGGTGACGGTCACCCTGGTCTTCGCCTTCATGATCTTCTCGGTGATCCCCTGGGCGAGCGCGCTCAGCGGGGAGGCGGACGCGGCGCCCTACGACTGGGAACTGGGCTGGTCCTTCCCGCGGTTGGCGGCCCTGTTCCTGTGTGCGGCGGTCCTGGTGGGGCTGCTGACGCGGATGGGGGAGCAGCGGTTCACCACCACCTTCGTCCAGGGAGTCGGGGAGTTCGTCGCGCCCGCGCTGGTGATCGTGCTGGCCCGCGGGGTGACGGTCATCATGAACAACGCGAAGATCACCGACACCGTCCTGCACTCCATCGAGGGGGCGGTCACCGGCGTCCCCTCGACGCTGTTCGCCGTGATGGTCTTCATCGTCAACCTCCCCCTCGCCTTCCTCATCCCCTCCACCTCCGGCCACGCCACCCTGGCCATGCCGATCCTGGCGCCACTCGCCGACTTCGCCGGCGTCTCCCGCGCCGTCGTCGTCACCGCCTGGCAGGCGGCCAGCGGCTGGATGAACCTGTGGGTCCCCACCACCGCCGTCGTCATGGGCGGTATCTCTCTCGCCAAGGTCCGCTACGACCGGTATCTGCGCTTCGTCGTCCCGCTCCTGGGCCTTCTCGCCCTGCTGATCACGGGTTTTGTCGCCCTGGGCGCGGTGCTGGCGTAGCCGGACGGGCCAGGTTTGCCCCGCTCGAAGCTGGGCAGCGGAACCCGAATGAGTACGGGGACGGGTGAAGGGGGACTCATGGCGGTCACACTGGGCGAGGAAGTCACGCTGCTGGCGCTGGACGACGAATCCGGCGCCGCCAAGGGCCGCTCCGCCGCGGGATGGGCCGCCGCCGGCGGCATCCTGCTGGAGCTGACGCTGGCCGGGCGCCTGGCCGTCACCGACGGGCGGCTCACCGTGCCCGATTCCGCACCGACGGGCGACACGCTGCTGGACGGGCGTCTCGGGAAGATCGTCGAGTGGCTCGGCCGCGACGCCAAGGGCAAGATCGGCGACTGGCTCGCCAAGGACCAGCCCAAGGCGTTCGACGCCGCCGTGGAACGCCTCTGCGAGCGGGGCGTGGTCACCGAGCACAAGCGTCGCACGCTCGGCATCTTCACCACCCGCCGCTACCCCGAGGTGGACGGCTCGGCCGAACGCGAGCTGCGGCACCGGCTGGAGGACGTCGTCCGCTACGGCGCCGAACCGGACGAGCGCACCACCGGGCTGATCGCCCTGCTGCACGCCGCCGGCCTCCACGGGGTGGCCTTCCCCGGCGTCCCCCGCAAACAGGTGGCACCGCGCATGGAGGCCATCGCCGAGGGCCAGTGGGTCGCCGACGACGTCCGCCAGGCCATCGAGAACATGCAGGCGGTGCTGGTCGCCGTCACGGTCGCCACCACGACCGCCACAACGGTCGCCACCATGTGAAACGGCCCCCGCGCCCCGTGAGGGGCGCGGGGAACGGCGCGCTCGGCCACAAAGCACCCTCGGACTGCTGCGGGCGAGCAGGGGCATCCCCTCAACAGCCGTCGACTCAGCCGCGCAGCATCTGGTACGCCGGAGTGGTCAGGAAGTCCTCGTACTCCTCGTCGAGCGCCACCCGCAGCAGCAGGTCGTGGGCCTGCTGCCAGCGGCCCGCCGCGAAGGCCTCCTCGCCGATCTGCGCGCGGAGCGCGGCGAGTTCCTCCGCCGCCACCTGCCGCGCCAGCTCGGCGGTGACCTGCTGACCGGTGTCCAGCACGACGCCCGCGTTGATCCACTGCCAGATCTGGGAGCGGGAGATCTCCGCCGTCGCCGCGTCCTCCATCAGGTTGAAGATGGCCACCGCGCCCAGCCCGCGCAGCCAGGCCTCGATGTAGCGGATGCCCACCTGCACGGCGTTGCGCAGCCCCTCGAACGTCGGACGGGCCTCCAGCGAGTCGATGGCGATCAGGTCGGAGGCCTTGACGGCCCCCTCGACGTCCTCGCGCAGCCGCTCCTTCTGGTGTGGACGCTCGCCCAGTACGGCGTCGAACGACGCCTTGGCGACGGGCACCAGATCGGGGTGGGCCACCCAGGAGCCGTCGAAGCCGTCCTCGGCCTCACGGTCCTTGTCGGCCCGGACCTTCTCGAAGGCGACCTCGTTGACCTTCGCGTCCTTGCGGGAGGGGATGAACGCGGCCATGCCGCCGATGGCGTGGGCCCCGCGCTTGTGGCAGGTGCGCACCAGCAGTTCGGTGTAGGCGCGCATGAACGGCGCGGTCATCGTCACCGCGTTGCGGTCCGGCAGCACGAAACGCGAGCCCGCGTCGCGGAAGTTCTTGACGATGGAGAAGAGGTAGTCCCAGCGGCCCGCGTTCAGCCCGGCGGCGTGGTCGCGCAGCTCGTAGAGGATCTCCTCCATCTCGTAGGCCGCTGTGATCGTCTCGATCAGGACGGTGGCGCGGACGGTGCCCTGCGGGATGCCGCAGTAGTCCTGCGCGAAGACGAACACCTCGTTCCACAGCCGCGCTTCCAGATGCGACTCGGTCTTGGGCAGGTAGAAGTAGGGGCCCTTGCCCAGGTCGAGCAGCCGCTGCGCGTTGTGGAAGAAGTAGAGCCCGAAGTCGACCAGTGCGCCGGGCACCGGCTGCCCGTCGCAGACCAGGTGCCGCTCGTCCATGTGCCAGCCGCGCGGCCGCACCACGACCGTGGCCAACTCCTCGGCGGGCCGCAGCGCGTAGCTCTTGCCGGTGCGCTCGTCGGTGAAGTCGATGCGCCGCTCGTAGGCGTCGGTCAGATTGAGCTGGCCGCCGATCACGTTCTCCCAGGTGGGCGCCGAGGCGTCCTCGAAGTCGGCGAGCCAGACCTTCGCACCGGAGTTGAGGGCGTTGATCGTCATCTTGCGGTCGGTGGGACCGGTGATCTCGACCCTGCGGTCCAGCAGCGCGGGCGGGCAGTCGGCCACCCGCCAGTCGCCCTCGCGCACATGTGCGGTCTCCGGGAGGAAGTCCAGCGTGCTCGTTCGCGCGATCTCGGCGCGCTTCTCGGCGCGGCGCGCGAGCAGCTCGTCGCGGCGCGGGGTGAACCTGCGGTGCAGGGCGGCGACGAACTCCAGCGCAGCACCGGTCAGAACCTCGTCCTGCCTCTCAGGCCGCTGCCCTGGGTCGACGCCGACGATTTCCAGCGGGGAGGGCGCTGGTGCGGACATGGTGGGTCACTCCTTCGACGAGCGGTGATCTGCGGCCGCCGGGCGATGTGCGGTGCGGGGCGGCACGGGGTGCCGCGCCCCGTGCGGGAGGCGCGGAACGCGGGCGTGGGCAGCCTTCGGGACAGGAAGGTGCTTCTGATCAGTGGAGATTAGTTTCCTCATAGTGGAACTTCAAGAGTTTGTTGACGTCGAGATATCCCTCACGCCGATCCACCGCCGGAACCGGCCCTTCCACTGACCCCGGGTGCCACCCCGCGCCACCGCCATGCGGCCGAGCGCGCCGGGTGCCGCCCACAGCGGCAGGGGCAGCACCTCCCGGCCGGAGAACGGGAAGGGCGCGGCAGGACGCGCGGGCGGGGCTAGCCCAGCCGGTGCAGATCGTCCGGGGTGTCGATGTCGGCGGGGTCGGCGATGTCCGCGCACTCGATCAGCGCCAACTCGTCCTGCCGCTCCCGCAGATAGTCGCGCGCCCCCGCATCGGCCCGAGCGCTGCGGACGACGCCCTCCCAGTGCGCGGCGCCCAGCAGTACGGGGTGGCCTCGGCGGCCGTCGTACGCCGCAGAGGCAAGAGAGCCCAGGGAGCGGTACGCCGTCCGGACGCGGGCCACGGCTTCCGCGCCGATGCCCGGCTGGTCCACCAGGCACACCACCGCCGCCTCCACCCCGCGGGCGGCCTGCGCCCCGGACAGCGCCTGCAGCCCGGCCCGCAGCGAACCCCCCATGCCCTCGGACCAGTCCGGGTTGTCCACCAGTACGCACCCGGGCAGCAGGGCTGTCCGGCGCACCTGCTCACCGGCCGCGCCCAGGACCACGTACACCGGACCGCAGCCGCCCTCGCGCAGGACGCGCGCCGCGTGCTCCACCAGCGGCCGGCCGCCGTGCCGCAGCAGGGCCTTGGGGCGGCCGCCCAGCCGCCGCCCGCCGCCGGCGGCCAGCAGCAGGCCGGCCACGCGCGGCGCCCCACCGGTCGCGGGGTCGTCCGATGTCTGTTCCTTCTGCGTCATACGTTCATGGATATCGCACGTAAGGGGGACCCTCTCCCTCATCCTTGGGGACGATCATCGGAAAAGGCCCCCTGAAATCTCGCGTTCCGTGTGGCGCCACACGCGTAGAGTGGCGTTTACTGTCGGAATCTCCGACGGGAGCGACCAACTCCTTGGAGGAAAGCGGAACTCCCGCGCTCCATGGCGGTGCGGGACATCCCATGTGGGGGGAGAACGTGCGAAGCGAGACTGTGGGGAAACGGCGGGTGGTGACCGCCGGACACGACACCGGCGCCGACCCGCGTATCGAGGCGCTGGGCCGGGCCGTGCACCGGATGCGGCGTGCGCTGGACGCGCACCCGGCCGAACTGCGCGACCGCCGCGAGGCCGAGCGGGAGCTGGACGCGCTCGCCGCCTCCGTCCGCTCCCAAGCGCCGGTCGCCGAGGAGCTGAGGCACTCGCTCCTGCTGCTGGCGGCCGCCGTCGGCTCGGTGAGCGCCCTCGCGCTGCCGCTGGCCGCCGTCCGCGAGGCCGTCGAACTCTTCGGAACCGGCCCGCGCCCGACGCACTGATCGCTGACCGGTACTGTCTGGTCGTCTTTGGACCGGCAACGACGATCTCGGGGGCAGCGATCCATGACTGACGGAGCGGCAGCGGAGGTCTTCACTCCACTCGCTCAGGACGATCCGGCCTCGGTCGCCGGGTACCGGCTGGCGGCCCGGCTCGGTTCGGGAGGAATGGGGAAGGTCTATCTCTCGTACACCCCTGGCGGGCGTCCTGTCGCCATCAAGGTGATCCGTCCCGATTTCAGTGAGGACCCGGAGTTCCGGCGCCGTTTCCAGCAGGAGGTGCGGGCGGCGGAGCGCGTCCAGGGCCTGTACACGGCGCCGGTGATCGACAGCGACACCGAGGGGCCCCGGCCCTGGCTGGCCACCGCCTACGTTCCCGGCCCTTCGGTGGCCGAGGCGGTGTCCGCGCACGGACGGCTGCCGGTGCCCACCGTGCTGTTCCTGGTCGCCGGGATCGCGGAGGCGCTACAGGTCATCCACAAGGCGGGCATCGTCCACCGGGATCTGAAGCCCTCCAATGTGCTGCTGGCGGACGACGGGCCGCGCGTCATCGACTTCGGTATCGCCCGCGCGGCCGACGCCACCTCGCTCACCAGCAGCGGGGTCACGATCGGCACGCCCTCGTTCATGGCGCCGGAACAGGCGGCGGGGGAGCGGGTCACCGAGGCCACCGACATCTTCGCGCTGGGCCAGATCGCGGCGTACGCGGCGGCGGGCACCCCGGCCTTCGGCGAGGGCACCTCGCACGGCGTGCTCTACCGCATCGTCCACGCCGAGCCGGCGCTGGACGGCGTCCCCGACGAACTGCGCGAGCTGGTCACCCGCTGTCTGGCCAAGGACCCCGCGGACCGGCCCGGACTGCCGGACGTCCTCGGTATGTGCCGGACGGCGTCGGGCGACACCGAGCTGAGGCGGGCGGGGGACTGGCTGCCGGCCGCCGTGGCGTCGGACATCACCCACCGCGCGGCGGCGCCCGCGCCGTCGCAGACCCCGCCGCCCACCCCGACCGCCGCCCCGGCCGCTTCCGCGCAGAGCCCGACCCGGACGGCGGGCCCGGCCCCCGGCGCCGACCCCTCCGCCGGTGCCGCCGGCACGGCCCCGCTGACGGCCCAGGTGCCGCCCCCGCCCCGGCCGGCCGGGCCGCAGACCCCGCCTCCGGCGCCGCCGCTCGCCGCCCCGCCCACCCTGGCCGCCC
>NZ_JAGPXJ010000109.1:0-19869 GCF_018070605.1 Streptomyces sp. B15 | reverse complement strand
CCCCGCGCCGGCCAACGGGGCCGAGGGCGGGGCGGGTACGGCGCAGGCGGGCGGGATCGCGCTCGCCCCGCTCCCGACGCGGCGTTCGGCGCTGGCGCTGCCCGTGCCGCGCGTCGATCCCACCGACCCCAACGCGGGCTTCCTCGCCGGACTGCTGGCCTCGTCCCCCGCCGACCTGCTCGCCGCGCTGGAGGGGGCGGCCCACGACTCCCTGGAGCTGCGGCTGCGCAAGCTGCGCGCCCTCCTGGAGCAGGGCGAGGGGCCGGACGGTGCGGACGGCGCCGGGGCCGCACTCGACGCGCTGGACGCCATGGAGGCCCGGCACGCCGACGACTGGCGGGTCGTCTGGTACCGAGGCGTGGCCGCACTGGTGACGGGCGACCGGGAGACCGCCGCCCTGGCCTTCGACGCGGTCTACGACGCCTTTCCCGGTGAGCCGGCGCCCAAGCTCGCACTGGGCGTCTGCGCGGAGGTGCTCGGCCAGTTGGACAACGCTGCCGAGTACTACCGGCTGGTGTGGACGACCGACCCGTCGTATGTGAGCGCCGCGTTCGGCCTGGCCAGGGTGCGGCTCGCGACAGGCGACAGAGAAGGCGCCGTACAGGTGCTGGAGTCGGTGCCCGAGTCGTCCATCCACTACACCGCCGCGCGGGTGGCTGCCGTACGCGCACGGCTGCGGCAGCGTTCGCCGCACGAGCCGCTGCTGGAGGACCTGCGGGCTGCCGCGGAGCAGGTGGCCGATCTCGAACACGTCGGGTTGGACGCCGTGCGCCGCCACGAGCTGACCTGCGAGGTACTCGGCTGCGCGCTCGACTGGCTGCTGTGCCAGGCTGTTCCCGCCCGGGGGGCAGCTCCCGGGCCCGCTTCTGCGAGTGCGCCGGGAGCACCACCCGGTGCCGGGGTACGGCTGTTGGGCAGTCCGCTCTCCGAGGAGGGGCTGCGCTTCGGCCTGGAACGCTCCTACCGGATGCTCGCCCGGCTCGCGCAGAGCGGAACCGAGAGGATCGAACTGGTGGAACGGGCCAACCGTTTCCGCCCCCGGACGTGGGTGTGACCATGCCTCAGCTGGACCAACTCTCCGCCTGCCCGAGCTGCGCGGAACCGCTCGAGGAGGGTGACCGTTTCTGCGGCGCGTGCGGCGCGGACCTCGAAGCGGCGGCAGCCGCTGCTGCCGCCGCGCAGAGCAGCCCCGCCCCCCGCAGCGACGTGCCCCCCGCGCCGCGACATGCCCCCACGCTCCCGGACGGGCTCGCGGCAGCTCCTCCGTCCGGTCACGGCAGTCCGCCCCCACCGCCTCCGCCGCCCCCCGCGGCCCCGCCGGCGCCCCCGGCCCCGCCGGCGCCCCCGGCCCCGCCCGCAGCTGCGGCTCCGCCCGCTCAGGTGCCGACGCCCACCGAGCCCGACTTCGCGCTGCCGCCCGCCCTCGGACACCCCGAGACGCCCGTGGAGCCCACCGCGTCGGCGGGCACCCCGGCTCCCGCTCCCGCCGGCCCCGATCCGCGCACCGTGCTGGACCGGCCCGGGCAGCCCGGACAGGTGGCCGCCGGTGGCGAGGGAGCGGGGGAACCGGCCGCTGCGGGCCCGGAGTCGCCCGGCCCCGTCTGTGTGGCCTGCGGCACCGGCACGATCGACAGCGACGGCTACTGCGAGCACTGCGGCCACAAACAGCCCCGGGACCGCGACCACATGGAATCGGCGCTCGCCACGGTCGCGGCGGCCAGCGACCGGGGGCTGCGGCACCACCGCAACGAGGACTTCTTCGCCATCGCGGAGACCACCACCTCCGAGGGCACGCCCGCGACGTTCGCCGTCATCTGCGACGGTGTCTCCTCCGCCACCCGCCCCGACGAGGCGTCAGCTGCCGCGGCGGCGGCCGCCAGCGCCTCGCTGGGCCAGGCGCTGCCGTCGGGCCGCCATCCGCAGCAGGCGATGTACGACGCGTTGGTCGCCGCCTCCGACGCGGTCAACGAACTGGCCGCACAGACGCCTGTCGAGCCGTCGAAGAACGCGCCCGCCTGCACGGTCGTCAGCGCGCTGAGCGCGGACGGCATCCTGACGGTCGGCTGGATCGGCGACAGCCGGGCCTACTGGGTGCCCGACGACCGTACGGCGACCCCCGCGCGGCTGACCGAGGACGACTCCTGGGCGGCGCAGATGGTCGCGGCGGGACTGATGAACGAGGCCGAGGCGTACGCCGACCCCCGGGCGCACGCCATCACCGGCTGGCTGGGCGCCGACGCGTACGAGATCGACCCGCACACCGCGTCGTTCAAGCCCGACCAGGCGGGCGTGGTGGTGGTGTGCACCGATGGGCTGTGGAACTACGCCGAGTCCGCTCAGGAGATGGCCGCCGCCGTGCCGCGCGACGCGCTGGTCCGCCCCCTCCAGTCGGCGCAGCACTTGGTCGGCTACGCGCTGGACGGCGGCGGGCACGACAACGTAACGGTGGCGGTCGTGCCGTTCCCCGCGCCGTCCGGAGGGGCAGGATCGGCCTGAGTCGAGCACGCCACGGGGGGCCCGGGGACACCGCAGAGGACATCGCAGGACCGGTGCCGGGGACGAGGAGAACGCTGTCCGGGGGGAAGGGCCGCGAGCAGCACGGCACTTGTGCCCGCCCCTTTGTCTACTTGTCGCTGTAGAGCAAACAGGAGCGGAACAGATGGCCAACTTCGCCAAGTCCAATGCGCCGCGCTTCTCGGTCGACGTCTACCAGAACGAGTACCTGCCCGAGGGCGCCCAGGAGGTCAACGCCATCGTCACCGTCACCTCCACGGGGGGCGGCACCACGGGCGGCCTGCCGCTGCCGGTCACCGATCCGGCCCGCGCGCCCCTGGGCGACGGCGGGAGCGCGGCGGTGGTCGTCATGGTCGACTGCTCAGGCTCGATGGACTACCCGCCCACCAAGTTGCGCAACGCCCGCGCCGCCACCGCCGCCGCCATCGACACCCTCAGGGACGGCGTGCGGTTCGCCGTCGTCGCCGGTACCCACAAGGCGCGGGAAGTCTTCCCCGGGAACGGGACGCTCGCCACCGCCGACCCCCTCACCCGTGCCGAGGCCAAGGACGCGCTGCGCGGGCTGTCGGCGGGCGGCGGTACCGCCATCGGTACCTGGCTGCGGCTGGCCGATCAACTGCTGGGCTCCGCCGACGTCGCCATCCGGCACGGGATCCTGCTCACCGACGGGCGCAACGAGCACGAGGAGCCCGGGCAGTTGCGGGACGCTCTGGAGGCGTGCGCGGGCCACTTCACCTGTGACGCGCGCGGGGTGGGCACCGACTGGGAGGTCAAGGAGGTCACCGGCATCGCCTCCGCGCTGCTCGGCAGCGCCGACATCGTGGCCGATCCGGACGGACTGGCGGCGGACTTCACACAGATGATGGAGAACGCCATGGGCAAGGAGGTCGCCGATGTGGCGCTGCGCCTGTGGACGCCGCAGGGCTCCCGGATCAAGTTCGTCAAGCAGGTGGCTCCCACGGTCGAGGAGTTGACGGACCGCCGTACCCCGGCCGGGCCGCGCGCCGGTGACTACCCGACAGGGTCATGGGGCGACGAGTCACGCGACTACCACGTCTGTGTGGAGGTGCCGGCCGCCGAGGTCGGCCAGGAGATGCTCGCCGCGCGGGTCTCGCTGATCCAGCCGGCGCCCGAGGGCGGCACCCCGCAGACGCTCGGGCAGGGCCTGGTGCGCGCGGTGTGGACGGACGACATGGTGGCCACCACCTCCATCAACCCGCAGGTCGCGCACTACACCGGCCAGGCCGAACTCGCGCAGGTGATCCAGACGGGCCTCGAACTCCGCAAGACCGGGGACGAAGCGGGCGCAACGGCCAAACTGGGACGAGCAGTACAGCTGGCGAACGCGTCGGGGAACGCGGATACTGCGAAACTGCTTTCGAAGGTGGTCGACGTGGTGGATGCCGCGACGGGTACTGTTCGACTGAAGGCGAAGGTCGCCGAGGCCGATGAGATGACGCTGGAGACGCGGTCCACCAAGACGGTCCGTGTGAAGCGCTAGCCGCACCGGCCGCGGTACGCCGTAACCAACCTCACAGCCCACACAGCCCGCACAACCGGCACGATCCGTACCAGCAGGTACCGAAGAGCAGGAGCACGGAGGGGGAGGCACTCACCATGCCGACTTGCCCGAACGGTCACCAGTCCGTGGCCGACGACTGGTGCGAGGTCTGCGGTCATCGCATGACCGGCGCACCGGTGTCGCCCGCTGGTGCCGTACCGCCGCCCCCTCAGCCGTCCGCTCCCGGCGGCTACGGCTTTCCCGGTCCGCCCGGTCCGCCCGGTCCGCCCGGCCCGCCACCCGCCCCCGGCCAGGGGCAGCAGCCGGAGCAGGGGCCCGGGCAGGCGCCGGGACAGGGCTACGGCTACCCGGGGCCGGACTCGGGTCCGCCCGAGCTGTGCCCCCAGTGCGGGACTCCGCGCGAGTCCCAGGCGCCCTTCTGCGAGGAGTGCCGCTACAACTTCCTGACGCACTCGCCGACGACCTACGTCCCGCCGGGCCAGCAGCCCCAACACCCCCACCAATCCCAGCAGCAGCCCCAGCCCCAGCAGCCGCAGCAGCATCCGCCGCAGCAGCCGCAGCCGGGTGCTCCCGGCTTCCCGCCGCCAGGTCCCGGCGGGCCCGGCATGGGCGGTCCCGGCGGCCCCCCTCCGCCCGGTCCCCCTCCGCCCGGCGCCCCGCAGGGTCCCGGCCCGAGCGGTCCGGGCTTCGACGGCCCCGGCAGGCAGGGCCCCGGCCAGGGGCATCCGGGCGAGCCCGCCGCCCCCGGCGGACCAGGTCCGTTCGACGGCCCAGGTGGCCCAGGTGGCCAAGGTGGTCCCGGTGGCTTCCCGGGGCAGGAGCGGCCCTACCCCTCCGGCCCCGCAGCCGAGCCGCACGGTGGCCCGCCCGCACCGCCCGCACCGCCCGCCGGTGGTGACTGGGAGCTCTCTCCGCCCAGCCCGGCCGAGCAGCAGCTGGGCGCGCCCCCGGCTCCGCCGCAGACGCCCGACGGCCCCCCTGGTCCTCCCGGTCCGCCCCCGCCGCCCGGTCAGCAGCCAGGCCAGGACTACGGCCGGCAGCAGCCCGGCCCACCCGGCCAGGACTACGGCCAGGACTACGGTCATCAGCAGTCCGGGCAGCCTGGTCGGCCCGGCCCGCCCGATTACGGTCACGGCGGGCAGCCCGGCCCGCCACCCGGCCAGGACTACGCACAGGACTACGGCCAGGACTACGGTCAGCAGGGTGCGGGTGCTCCGCCCGGTGGCGGGGCGTGGACGGCGATGATCGCCCCGGACCGCGAGTACTTCGCGGCGATGATGCAGCGCAGCGGCCCGGAAGCGGCGGCGCTGAATCTGCCCGCGTACTCCCCGGAGCAGCAGCTGCCGCTCACGGGCCCGCAGATCACCATCGGCCGCCGTCGTGCCTCCACGGGTGAGGCCCCGGACATCGATCTGGGGCGTCCCCCGGAGGACCCGGGCGTCTCGCACCAGCACGCGGTGCTGGTGCAGCAGCCGGACGGCAGCTGGTCCGTCGTCGACCAGGACTCGACCAACGGCACCACCATCAACGGTGCCGAGGATCCGATCCAGCCCTTCGTACCCGTCCCCCTCAAGGAGGGCGACCGGGTCCATGTCGGTGCGTGGACGACGATCACCCTGGTGCGCCGGTAACTTCCCCCCGCGGCGGCGCGTGGGGGGTGCGCTCGGCACGCCCCACGCCCACGCCGACGCCCCACGCGCTGCTGCGGGCTGCTTCCAGCTGTTCCGGGGGCTGCTTCCCGGCGCCCTGGGGAGCTACTTCTCCAGCGACGGGGGCCGCACGGCCTGCAGGGCGAGGGACGGTTCGTCCACGAGCTGGATGCCGCGCTCGTCCAGCGCCTTCTTGATGCGCCAGCGCAGCTCCCGCTCCACCGGCAGGTTCTTCTCGGGCATCGTCTTGACCGACACCCGCAGCACCATGGACTCCAGCGTCACCTCGTCCAGACCGAGCACCTGGACGGGCTCCCACAGGATTTCGTCCCAGGGGCGCTGCTTGCCCATCTCCTCGCCCGCCGCGACGACGACGTCCCGTACCGCGTCCAAGTCCTCGTCGGCGCGTACCCGGACGTCGAGCGAGGCCATGGACCAGCCCTGGCTGAGGTTGCCGATGCGCTTGATCTCGCCGTTGCGGATGTACCAGATCTCGCCGTCGTCGCCGCGCAGCTGCGTCACCCGCAGACCGATCTCCAGGACGACACCGGACGCCTCTCCCGCGTCCACCCGGTCGCCGACCCCGTACTGGTCCTCCAGGAGCATGAACATACCCGCCAGTACGTCCTTCACCAGGTCGCGGGCGCCGAAGCCCAGTGCTACGCCCGCGACACCGGCGCTGGCCAGCAGCGGCGCGAGGTTGATCCCGAGCCCGGAGAGCACCGTCATCGCGGCAGTGCCCATGATCACGAACGAGGCCACGCTGCGCAGGATGGAGCCGATCGCCTGGGACCGCTGTCTGCGGCGCTCGCCGCTCACCAGCAATCCGCGCAGTGCGTTGCCGCTGTCGGCGATCTCGGCCCTGCGGTTCATCCGCGTTATCAGCTGGGTGATCGCGCGCCGGATCAGGTAGCGCAGCACGACCGCGACGACGCAGACGAAAACGATCCGCAGGCCTGTGGCGAGCCAGTCCGACCAGTTCTCCTGGACCCATCCGGCGGCTTCGCCCGCGCTGTCCTGGGCGTCCTCCAGGGACCGCGGCGGCTGGGGGCCGTCGGGCGTAGGGGATGCGCTGAGCAGCCAGTACACAGGTTGACCTTCCGTGCGAGACACATCCGCAAGGCACCCGTACGAATGCCAGGACCACACTAACGGCGCAAGGGCTTCACATTTGATGCCTCCGAGCAGTATGAGGCCAGGTGTTCGAGTGAGAACGCTGATCCACGGGGGAGGTAGCCGGTGTGGTCCAAAACACGCTCAGCTCCTTGCCCGGTCGTGGTGGCGAAGTCACCAGGGCACGGGACACACTGAGGGGAGATCGTCACGGCGCGAGCCACGCGCCGCCGACGTACAAGGAGGCACCGTGCCGCATGTCCTGGTCCTCAACGCGTCGTACGAGCCGCTCGGCGTCGTACCGCTTCGCCGCGCGCTCGTACTCGTCCTCAACGGGAAGGCGATCAGCCTCGAGGACTCCGGCGCCCTGATGCACAGCGCGACCCATGTCATACCCGCCCCCAGCGTCGTCCGCCTCAAGCGGTTCGTGAGGGTGCCCTTTCGGGGCAGCGTCCCCCTCACCCGCCGTGCCCTGTTCGCCAGGGACGGCGGCCGATGCGCCTACTGCGGTGGCGTCGCAACCAGCGTCGACCATGTGATCCCGCGCAGCCGCGGAGGGGCGCACGCCTGGGAGAACGTGGTGGCGGCCTGCCGCCGCTGCAACCATGTGAAAGCCGACCGCCATGTCGCCGAACTGGGCTGGCGGTTGCGTCACCAACCCGCCCCGCCCTCCGGCCTCGCCTGGCGCATCATCGGCACGGGGCACAGGGATCCGCGCTGGCTGCCCTACCTGCAGCCATACGGCGCGGACGATGATCTCGCCCGGATCGACGGCAGAACCCCTGTCTGAGACCCGGGCTTTGTTATGCCCGCACGCTCGGTCGCGCCCGCGCGCTCGCTGTGACGCCGGTGCGGCAACCCGTGACGGTCCCGCCCCGTGGGGGTGCCGCCCGGCGGCGCCCCCACTGCCGCTCCGGGGAGCTGCTGGGCGGGGAGCTACCGGGCGCCCGAGCCGCCGTCGCGGTCGCCGTCGCCATCCCGCCGGGCGTGCTTGGCCCGGCCCGCGCTGTCCACGCCGTAGATCTCCACCGACCACAGCGAGATCCCGAAGCGTGTCGCCCGCTTGTCGCCGACCACACGCACATAGCGGGTGTCCCTGGGGGTGTCCATCCGGACCGACTCCTTGCCGCCCTCGCCGTCCCGCACCGTGGCCGCGGTGCGCCAGCGCTTGCCGTCGGGCGAGACCTGCACGCGGTAGTGCGAGGGGTAGGCGTCCTGCCAGCGCAGCACGACCTGCCCCACCCGCGCCGGTTCGGCCAGCTTCAGCTGTACCCACTCGCCGTCCTCGGCGGGCGAGGACCACCGTGTGCCGCGCTTGCCGTCGGCCACCGCGGCCGCGGGGAAGTCCTTGGTCTCGTCCCCGGAGGACGTCACCTGTGCGTGCCGGGCCAGATCCGGTCCGGACGTGCGCGGGTAGGCCCGTACCGTGAGCGTGACCCGCTCGCCGCCGAACGAGACGGGGATGCGGTAACTGCCCGCCTTGACCGAGCTGTCGGCGCTGATGCGCAGCGGCACCTCGGTGGTGCTGCCCCGCCGCACGGTGGTGCGCAGCGGCGTCCGCACGGTGAAGCCCTTGGGTGCCTTCGCGGTGACCCTGCCGCGTACGTCGGTGGGCCGGTTCCCGCTCAGCCGCGCCGTGACCCGGGCGGTACCGCCGCCGATCGCCGCGTCCACGGTCGTACGGGGCAGCGACAGCGAGGCCGCCGGGGTGTCGGCGTACCAGGGCGTGATCTCGTGCACGACCGGCGGTTTCGTCTGCTCGCTCCACACCAGCCGCAGCGCGTCGGCCTCGGCGGCGCCGTGCCGGCCGGCGGTCAGCTGCGTCCAGCCGGTCTGCGAGAGGGCCCCCAGCCGCTGCCACCCCTTGCCGGGCAGGTGCGCCTCGACCGCGCCCCGGGTGCCCGAGTGCGGGCCGGTCAGCACCGTGACGGCGCGCAGCGGGCGCGGCTTGGGCAGTCGTACGGTCCTCCGGCGGTGCGCTTGTGGTGCCCGTCGTCGCCCTTCTTCGCGGCACCGGCCGCACCGGCTGTGTCGGCGGCCGTACCGGCTGTGTCGGCGGCGGACGGCGGGACGAGCATGGGCGGGCGCTCGGGCGCGAAGGTGTCGGCGGCCGGGCTCGTCGCCGCCCGGTAGGAGGTGCTCGGGTCGCCGTCCGCCGCCGAGGAGAGCGGGTGGTGCGGGGCGCCCTGCGGGCCGCCGCTCACCGGGAGCTGCCGGCCGCGCCCGTCCTGCGGCCGGGCCTTCGGCCCGTCCCCGTCCCCGGACCCGTCCCCGGTCCTGTCCTTGGACCTGGGACCCGGACCGGGCGGCTGGGCCCCCGTCCAGCCGTCGGACAGGTCGAGCGCCTTGTCCGTGAAGTCGGCCAGTACGCCCTTGCCGACCGTCACCTCGCTCTTGGTGCTCTCGGCGCGCAGCCGCCGCGCCTCCAACTGCGCCTTCCAGGCGGCGGCCCCGTCACCGCGCGACTGCGCGACCAGCATGTCGACCGACGCCTCGCCCGCGGCGCCGAGCCGCGACAGCTGGGTCAGCCACGGCTCGACCTCATTGCCGAGCCCGTCCGGCACCTTGGAGGGGGCCGTACGCATCGTTGTGAAGGCGCTGCGCAGCTCGTCGGCCGCCTCGTCGAGCTCGGAGCCGTCACCGTGCTCGTAGGCCTTCCAGAAGGCGTCCAGCAGCGGGCGCACATACGCCGACTCGTCGCTGCCGAGCACCGAGGAGGCGTCGTTGCCGGCCAGCGCGTGCACGGCGGCCCGGGTGCCGGACGCGCTGCCGCGCCCCCCGGCCAGGTCGTCGATCGCGGCCTGCCAGGACTCCTTGGGGCGGTAGCCGCGCGGATTCCAGGCGTAGTCGGCGGCCGTGAACAGCGGGATGCGGGAAGCAGTCGGCTGCTTCATCGCGTTGGTCAGCAGCGCGGCGGAGCCGGTCGCGACGGCGGGCTCGCGGCCGCGGTAGGGACCGAGGAAGATCCGGTCCGACGCGAAGTCGTTGACCGGGTAGTTGTCCATCGTCACCAGGCGGTGGCGGGGGAACGCGTCACGGGCGCGGGCCAGTTCGGCGCCGGTGATGGTGCGGGGCACCACCCCCACTCCGCTCCAGCCGATCTCCACCCGGTCGTCCAGCTTCTTGGCGAGCGCGGCCCGGTACTCCGTACGGCCCTTCTGGTAGAACTCCGTCGGCACCACGGACAGCGGTGCCGCGTCCGGATGGCGCCGGGCCAGATGCTCGGCGACCGCGTTGGCGAGCTCCGCCTGGGCGCGTGCCGCCGCCCGGGGGCCGGTGCCGTAGGTGTCCGCGTCCTTGTCGCAGTGCCATTCGCTGTAGCTGACGTCCTCGAAACGCAACTGGAAGGCGCGCACTCCCAGGGCCCGCATCGCGTCGAGCTTGCGCAGCAGCGCCTTGCGGTCGTCCGGCGAGGAGAAGCACAGCCCCTGGCCGGGCGAGACCGCCCAGCCGAGGGTGACGTGGTTGCGCTCGGCCCGCTCGGCCAACTCGCGGAAGTCGGCGCGCTGCGCGGCCGGGTACGGGTCGCGCCAGCGGGACGCCTGGCGGTACGGGTCGTCGCCCGGTGCGTACAGATAGCGGTTCTGCTTCGTACGGCCCAGGAAGTCCAGCTGGGAGAGGCGTTCCTGGTGCGTCCAGGGCTGGCCGTAGAAGCCCTCTGTCGTACCGCGGACGGAGGCGGTCGGCCAGTCGCGGACCGCGACGCCGGGGAAGCCGCGCCGGCCGTCCCGCTGCGTGGCGAGCTGTCGCAGCGTCTGCGCCGCGTGGAACAGACCGTCCCCGTCCGTCCCTTCGAGCGCCACGGTCTCGTACCCGCCCGCCTGCCCGGAGGCCAGGCGGTAGCCGCCCGCGGGCAGGTCGCCGCGCGCGGGGGCGCGCAGCTCACGCAGCGCGGGGCCGGCCGACTCGGTGCCGACCCGCACGACGAGGCCCCTCAGATGTCCGCTTCGGCCCGGACGCGACTCGTGCACCGTGCGCACGCCCGCCTCGCGCAGGGTTTCGCGGACGACCCGCAGGGCGTACTCGTCCGCGTTCTCGTCGGCGATCAGTGTGGCCTCGGCGCCCGCCGGGACGAACTCGCCCTGGGCGCGCATCGACTGGGGGCGCGGCCAGACCGGGGGCAGCCCGTCGTGTGAGCTCTCGTCGTCCGGGCTGCCGGCGGCCGGGCCGTCCGGGGTGGCCGGGGGAGCGGCCTGTGCGGGTACGCCGCCGAGGAGGCCGGAGACGACCGCCGCCGTGAGCGCGGCGGCTCCCATCCGGCCCCAGCCGCCCGGCATCCCGGAGCGCGGGGGCGGAACGGTGCCCGTGCCGACCCCCGGGACCGCCGGGTCGTGCTCACCGCGCGCTGTCCCCACCGCTGCCTCCCGATGTCCGACCGGAACCCCTCCGTCCAGCTTCCGTACGCCGCTGCCGCGCGCCTGTGCCGTGCGTACCGTACGTGCCGCTGTGCCTTCCGCCAGCACCATAGACACGGCGGCTCCATCCGGCGCACCGCGGGAAGCCACAGACGTGCCACAAAACGCGGTCGCCCGCGGATTCTATGGTTCAGCGGCGCGGCCGTCGCGGGCTTTGGCCGGGTGACTGCCCGGCGTTCCGGCCCGCGGACGCCCGACCGTGGGCCGCCCGTGGAGGCGGGTCCGCAAATACTGGCGCCAGTTGACCGTTTTGTCCCTTGATTCTCCTTTCCGGGGCCCGTCCTGTCGCTGATTCGCCGTGGGAACCGACGTGAGCTGGGACACGTTCCTTCCTTGGACACGTCTGCATGCCCGTCGACTGGGTAGGGCGAGTTGTGACCGACGTTTCGTCAACGAACGGAGGCCCCCGTGGCCGCGTCCGCTGAACTCCTGATCTCCGCTCTCACCCCGCTCCCCCAACAGCGCGCACTCTCCAAACGAGGGCACGAGCCGGTAGACCTGTCCGGTGTGTCCGACCCCGACTCCGGACTCGACGGCTCGTGCTCCTGCGGCTGTGCCGACGCACCGCTCACCAGCGAGCCCCCGCTCGCCGACGCCACCCCGCTGACCAGTGAGCCCCCGCTCGCCGAGGCGCCCCTGACCAGCGAACCCACCGGGGTCGGATACGGCACGGAGCCGGCGGAGATTTGATGAACCTCCCCCAGACTCCGTCCGGGGGGATGCTCCCCCGGACCCCGTCAGGGGGGACCCCCGTCGCGCGGCTCGCCGCGGCACACGGAGTCTCGCTCTCCTACGAGCCCGCACCGGGCCACCGGGTCCAGGTGCCCGAGGAGACGGTCGTCGCCGTGCTCGCGGCACTGGGCGTCGACGCCTCGACGCCGCGCGCCGTCCGTGCCGCGCTGGAGCAGCACGAGTGGGACAGCCGCCGACTGCTGCCTCCCACCGTCGTGCTGCGCTCCGGCGGGCGCCCCGGGCCGGCCGCCCGCGCCGGCTTATCCGGCTCATCCGGTCTGTCCGGCCTGCCGGGCTGTCCGGCACTGCCGGACGGCACCGCGCTGCGCGTCGTCACCGAGAGCGGCGAAACGCTCGACTGGGGCCCGGAGACGGCGCTGCCGCCCGGTGTCCACACCCTGCTGGCCCACGCACCCGACGAGCGCTCCGCGCACAGCACGCTTCTCGTCGCCCCCGACGTCTTTCCCGCGCCGGGTACCCGCCCCGGAACGACGCGCGCGCACGGCCTCCTGGTGCAGCTGTACTCGCTGCTGTCCACCCGCTCCTGGGGCATGGGCGACCTCACCGATCTGAGCGAGCTCGCCGGCTGGGCGGGACGCGCGCTGGGCGCCGACTTCGTCCAGCTCAACCCGCTGCACGCCGCCGTACCGGCCGCACCGGGCGGACGCACGGACCCCTCGCCCTACCGCCCCTCCTCCCGCCGCTTCCCCGACCCTGTGCACCTGCGCGTCGAGGAGATCCCCGAGTACGCCTACCTCGACCCGGCCGAGCGCCGTGAGGCCGACGCCCTGCTGCAGCGCGCCGCGGCCCTGCGCGAGAAGGTGCTGCGCGGTGCCGCGCACATCGACCGGGACGCCGTCTGGGAGCTGAAGCGCGCGGCGCTGGAGCTGGTCCGCGCGGTGCCGCTGAGCCCCGGGCGCCGGGCCGCCTACTGCGACTTCCTCGCCGAGCGCGGACAGGCCCTGGAGGACCACGCCACCTGGTGCGCGCTGGCCGAACTGCACGGCCCTGACTGGCGCTCCTGGCCCGCGGGCCTGGACGACCCCCGCTCGGTGCGCACGGCACGCGCGCGTGACGAGCACATGGAGCGGATCGACTTCCACAGCTGGACCGCCTGGCTCACCGACTGCCAGCTCGCCGCGGCGCAGCACACCGCCCGCGAGGCCGGTATGGCGATCGGGCTGGTGCACGACCTGGCCGTCGGTGTGCACCCCAGCGGCGCGGACGCCTGGGCGCACCAGGACATCCTCGCCCAGGGCATGACACTCGGCGCCCCGCCCGACGAGTTCAACGCCTGCGGCCAGGACTGGGGGCTGCCGCCCTGGCGCCCCGACGCGCTGGCCCGCGAGGGGTACGCGCCCTACCGCGAGATCCTCGCCGGGCTCTTCCGGCACGCCGGCGCGCTGCGGGTCGACCATGTGATGGGCCACTCCCGGCTGTGGTGGGTGCCCGAGGGCCGTCCGCCCACCGAGGGCACCTATGTGCGGTACGACGCCGCGGCCATGCACGGCGTCCTCGCGCTGGAGGCCCACCGCGCGGGTGCCGCCGTCATCGGGGAGGACCTGGGCACCGTCGAGCCGGGTGTCCGCGAGGAGCTGGCCGCCCGGCGGGTACTGGGCACCTCGGTGCTGTGGTTCGAGCGGGCCTACGGGAGCGGCGCCGCGGAGGGCGGGAAGGGCGGTGCCGCGCGGAGCGGTACCCGGGCCGCCGAGGACGGCGCGGGCGCGGGGAGTGGGCGGCCCGCGCCGTTGCCGCCCGAGCGGTGGCGGGCCGACTGCCTGGCCACGGCGACCACCCACGACCTGCCGAGCACCGCGGCGCGGCTGACCGGTTCCCATGTCGAGCTGCGCGAGCGCCTGGGCATGCTCACCCGGAGTGCCGAGGCCGAGCGGGCCGCACAGCGGTTTGAACTCGCAGAATGGCTGGCACTGTTCGAGCGTCTTCGGATGCTGCCGGAAGGCCCGGGGGACGAAGAGGGCGAGATCAAGGCCGTCTACCGCTTCCTCGCCGCGACGCCCGCCCGGATGGTCGGTGTCTGGCTGCCGGACGCCGTGGGGGACCGGCGCGCGCAGAATGTCCCGGGCACCAGCGACGAGTACCCCAACTGGCGGCTCCCGCTGGCCGACGCCCAGGGGCGGCCCCGCACGCTGGAGCAACTGGCAGCCTCCCCCCGCGCCCATGAGCTGTTCACGGAGCTGCGCCGGGCCATGGGCTGCGGCGGACCCGGGCCGACGACCCGATAAGAGCACCCCGGCGCGCGGTGCGACAACCCGTCCGATATGTTGGCTGCGTGAGCAACAAGGTCAACAAGAACGCCCTGCGCGCAGGTACGGTCACCGCTGGTGTGACGCTGATGACGCTGCTGTCGTCCCCCGCCTTCGCGCTCACCCGCGACGACGGCGACGACCCGGGCCCCGGCCTGAGCATCGCCGAGACCCTGGGGCTGTACGTCGCAGCGCCGATCGTGCTCTTCCTGCTGATCGCCGGGCTCGTCATGGCCGGCGACAGGCACAAGAAGAGCAGCTGACGCCGCACCGGGCGCGCTGCCGGGCCTCGGCGGGCCGGGCCTTTATCGGCCGTCGAACTCCCGTGCTTTAGTACAGGGTTGTCCGCGTTGTGTGACAGCTGTGTCACACACGTTGGCTTCGTGCGGGCAGTGGGGAATCGCCCACAGCATGACGCACGAAGTACCACTGCCGCCCCGTACCGGTCTGCCCACCAGCGAGGAGCGGCTGCGCGCCGCGCTGCTGTACGCACAGAGCGACGCCGCCGCGCCGCCGACAGCGCATCCCACGGCGCTCCACCGCGCGATGATCACGGGTCTGGCCGCGCTGGCCCTGCGCTGCTTCTCCTCCGCTCCCTCCCTGCTGGATCTGGAGCGGATCGACGTCCTGGTCCCGGAACTGGGCGAGCCCACCGGCCCCGGTGCCCGCGCGCCGCTCCCGGCGGCCTGCTCGTACACCTCCGCGCACCTGGTGCGCACCCGGATCCTGCCCGAGCCCGAGCTGATCACCGGGCTGCCGGTGGCGCCGGTGCCGCGGGCGCTGGCCGACGCGGTGGCCCAGCTGGCGGACGGCGACGAGGTGCGGCGGCTGCTGGTCGAGGCGGTGCGCGGCGGGCACTGCGAGCCGCATCCGGTGGTACGGGAGTTGACCAGAGCCCGGCTGCTGGGTCTGCCGCACATCGCGGACGCCGTGGACAGCCTGCTGGCGGAGGGGCGGGCGCTGACCGAGGGCAGACTGTACGAGATGGTCTTCGGCCACGGCCTGCCCGACCCCTGCTGGAACGTCGAACTGCGGGTGCCCGGCGGCCCGCACCTGGGCGCCGTCGACGCCTACTGGCCCGACCAGGCCGTCGCGGTGGAGATCGACGCGCGTACGCCCCGGGCCGGTGCGGAGGCGGCCTGGGACGCGTACACCCACAAGCGGGAGGCGCTGGAACAGCTGGGCATCACCGTCGTCCACGTCACCCCCGAGAAGCTGCGCGACTCCCTCGCCCAGCAGGCCGCGGTGGTCAGGACGGCCCTGATGGCGGCCGACGAACAGGATCCCGCCGAGTATGTGGCGGTCCTGCCGCGCTGACCAGGTGCGCTCAGGCGCAGAACTCCGCCTCGAACAGGTCCCGGGTGTCGCCCGACCAGTCGCCGTTGACGTTGAAGGCGGCCGTGTGTGTGCCGTCCGCCGTGGTGTAGGCCGCCGTGGTGGAGCCATGGATGGTGCCGTCGTGGCCCCAGACCGTGACGCCGCAGGAAAGGGTGCGCTCGGTCAGGCCCAGCCCGTAGCGGTCGGTGGAGCCGGCCTCGCGGGTCGCCCGCATCTCGGCCAGCTGCCGGGGCGGCAGCAGCCGTCCGGTGACCAGAGCGCGCATGAACCGCACCAGATCGCGGCCCGAGGAGATCATCTCGCCGGAGGCCCCGGCCAGCGAGGGGTTGAGCCGGGTGACGTCCCGTACCGGTGGGTGTGCCCCGGGGACGAAGAGTGTGGAGTACTCCTTGCCGTGCTGCCCCGGGATGCGGGACGAGGTGCCCGGCAGCGCGGTGTCCTCCAGCTTCAGCGGGCGCAGGATCCGGCGTTCGATCTCTGCCGCGTAGGAGCGTCCGGTGGCCCGCTCGATGACCATGCCGGCCAGCAGGTAGTTGGTGTTGGAGTAGCTCCACCGGGTCCCCGGGGGGAACAGCGGTGGCCGGGACAGGCTGCGTTCGATCAGCTTCTCGGGGGTGTGGGAGCGCCAACGGTGCACCAGGAAGCGCGGGCTGAAGTAGATGCGGCGCAGCGCGGGATCGGCGGCGTAGTCCGGGATGCCACTGGTGTGGCCGAGGAGTTGGCGCAGTGTGACGCTGCGCTGCGGCCCGCCCACGGCCGCGCCGTACTCGCCCAGCCGCACGTCGGGCAGCCAGCGGCCCACCGGGTCGTCCAGCCGCAGCGTGCCCTCCGATTCCAGCTGCAGCAGCACGGTCGCCACGAACGGCTTGGTCAGGCTGCCGATCCGGTAGCGGTCCAGGGCCAGTCGGGGGCGACCGGTGGTGTAGTCGGCGGTGCCCGCGCTGCCGCTCCAGGCTCCGGCGTCGTCCTCCACCTGTGCCAGCACCCCGGGGACGCCGTCCTGTTCGACCATGACCTCCATGGCCTCCCGGGTGCGTGCGTGGCCCTGGTCGGCAGCCGAGGAGGAACTGACGGCCAGCCCGCACGCGGTCACGGTGGCGATCAGCCCGCTGAGCAGGGCACGCGACAGGTGCATGGACGGTGACTCTAGTGATCGGCCCGGCTGGTGTGCCAGACGGCGAGGACGACCAGGACGCACCCGGCGAACTGGGTCACCGTGGGTCGTTCCCCGAGGAAGACGACGCCCAGCGCCAGCGCCAGGACCGGCTGCAGCAGCAACAGCGCGGCGCTGGTGACCGGCGCCAGCCGCGCCAGTGCCGGGCCCAACAGCACCAGGGCCAGCACCTGCCCGAACAGTGACATCACCGCCAGCCAGCCCAGCGGTCCCCAGCCGGGCGCCGGGTCGACACCCGTCCACAGTGCCCCCAGTACGCCGGAGGTGACGCCGGCGGCCAGTGTGGAGACGCACACCGGGTGGACGGTGTGCGCACCGCCGCCGCCCAGCCGGGTCAAGAACAGATAGCCCGCGAACGCCACACCTGCCGCGGCCCCGTAGAGCACTCCGGAGACCGGGCTGCTGCCGGGTTCGGGGTGGCCGATCGCCCCGCTGGCCAGTGCGACGCCCAGCAGCAGCACGGGCAGCGTGCGCCAGTAGCGTGCGCCGGGCCTGGTGCGGGTGACCACCAGGGCGAGCAGTGGGAAGACGGCGATCTGGATGTTGAGCAGCACGGTGGCGATGGACGAGCCCACGTCGTGGATGCTCTGTGCCCAGAAGACGAAGTCGACTCCCAGCAGCGCACCCGCCATCAGGTCGAACAGCTGGGCGCGGGCCGGTCGCGGCCCCAGGCGGCGGCGTTCGGCCAGTGCGACGGGTACCAGCGCGACCAGAGCCAGTACGCAGCGCAGAAAGGCGGCGGTGCCCGCGTTGACCCCGGACAGCTTCACGAACATCGCGGAGGCGGAGATGCACGCCGACGCCGCCACCGCCAGCGCGACGGGGCTGCGTCCGGCCGGCCCGGCGGATCCGGCCTGCTGCGTTCCCTCCCCGGTGGTGGTCATGACAGCCACTCTGCCTGCCGTGACTCTCAAGCAAAAGCGACGATTCGTGTGCGGTACTCGTTAGCATCGCTTGTGTGTTCAGTTCCGACAGGCTCCGCGCGCTCGACGCGGTCGCCGTGCACGGCTCCCTGGCCCGCGCGGCGGTCGCCCTCCACATCACGCCCTCCGGCGTCTCCCAGCAACTGGCCAAGCTGGAGCGGGAGGCGGGCCATCAGCTGCTGGAGCCCGACGGCCGCGGCGTCCGCCTCACCCACGCCGGACGGGTGCTGGCCGAGCACGCGGCCCGCGTCGTCGCCCAGCTGTCCGCTGCCGAGTCCGACCTGGCCGACCTCGGCGACGAGATCATCGGGCCGCTCCGGCTCGGCGGCGTCGGCAGCTCGCTGCGCGCCCTGCTGCCCGACGTGCTCGCCGCACTCACCGAGGCACACCCCCGGCTGTGGCCGACAGTGGTGGACGGCGAGGCCGTCGACATGGTGCCGCGGTTGCTGACCGGCGAACTGGACGTGCTGCTGATCGAGAGCTGGCACAGCCGCCCCATGCCGCTGCCCGAGGGCGTCCGGGTCAAGCCGCTGGCCGTGGAAGAGGTCGAGGTGGCGCTCCCGGCCCGGCATCCGCTGGCCGACCGGGAGACGCTGGATCTGGCCGAACTGGCGGGCGCCGTCTGGTCGAGCTGCCCGGTGGGCACCGAGCCGTACGAGGCGCTGGTGCAGGCCCTGCGGGCGCGCGGCGTCGAGCCCCGGGTCCGCTACACCGTCACCGAGTACGCCACTCAACTCGCCTTCGTCGCCCGCGGGCTGACTGCCGCGCTGGTCCCCGAGATGGCCCAGACCCCCTGCCCGCCCGGCGTGCGGTTCGTGCCCGTGCGCCCACCGCTGCACCGGGAGGTGCGGGCCGCGTGGCGCGCGGGCGGCGACAGCCCCTCGGCACGGGCCTGCCTGGCCGCGCTCACGGCCGAGGAGTGGGAGGGGCGGGCAACCCTGGACTGAGTCGTGGCGGCCTGGGGGCCTGGGGTTCGGTGGCCTGGGGGCCAGGGGAGGGCGGCTCATGGCTTGCGCAGCAGAAGTTCGGTGTTGCGGTCCCCCTCGGCACCCTCCAGCCCCTTGCGGGCGCCCGGGGCGTTGAAGGCCAGCTCCCGGTAGAGGGCGGCCAGTCCGGTCTGCGACAGGTCGGTGAAATCCGTCCGGTGCGGCGCCGCCGACTCGATGAGAGTGGTGAACAGCGAGAGGGTGCCGTCCCTGTTGTCCACCAGCTCGATGGTGCGCGCCAGTTGCGGGTGGTCGACATGGGAGGCCGTGCTGATCTCCCAGAACGTGCCGTGCGGAGTGATCCGGTTGCGGTGGCTGTGCCCGTTGACCCACGCCACCGCGTGCGGGGTGTCCCGCAGCAGGGCCAGCAGTTCGTCGCCGCCCTCCGGGGTGGTGGTGCTGGTGTGGTGGCTGAAGACGATCGCGTACATGTCGTCGTGGTCCGCGAGCCGCCGCTCCAGCCAGCGCAGCTGCGCCGTGCCCAGCCGGCCCGCGTAGTGCCCGTCGCGCCGCGTGGTGTCCAGGCTGTAGCCCATCACGTCCTCGGCCATCCGGAAGGCGTAGTACAGCGTGCCGTCCTCGGCGTTCGCCTCGGTGTACCCGTGCCCGGCCGGGCCGTGCCCCAGCGCGTGCGGCCGGGCGAGGGTGCGCACGTACTCGCGCGGGGTGACCGGGGCGCGCCGCTGGTCCGGGGTGACGACGCGCATATGGCGACGCTCGGCCCGCAGCATCTCCTTGAACTGCTCTCCCTCGGGGTCCAGCCCCCGCTCCACGGCGCGCCACAGCCGGGCGCCCTCAGCGTCGGGCAGCCGCATCAGCTTCCGGTCGCCGGTGGCGAAGTCGGCGAAGAACCCCCGTGCGTCGGCGGCGGCGAAGCAGCCGCCCGGAAGGGCGTCGTGGTTGCCGACCGTCGCGTACCAGGGCAGCGTCAGGCCGGGACTGGTCACCTTGCGCACGGCGGCCCGCAGGAACCCCTGCAGCCGTGGAAAACCGACGGCCTTGTCGTGGTCGCGCACGTCCGAGTCGGGCTGCCAGAAGTCCGGCAGCCCGGAGTCCTGCACTCCCTCGTACAGCCTGGGGTCACCGGTGTCGGGGGTGATCCGCCCCCCGCTCATAACCTGCACGAACCACTCCAGCTCCGCACGCGAGTTGTTGTCGGTGTTGTCGCCCGTGGTGACGACGCAGGAGAGCGGGGCCCCGGTGGCGGGGCCGCCGGCCAGCGCGGGGACGCGCTCCAGC
>NZ_JAGPXJ010000108.1:0-20149 GCF_018070605.1 Streptomyces sp. B15 | reverse complement strand
GTCGAGGGAGAGCGCCAGGTAGGCGGTGGAGAAGTGGCCGTGGTGATAGGCGTTCTCGGTGTCGACGTCGATGAGCGGGTTCTCGGCCGCGGCGTTGAGGTCGGTGGTCAGGATCTCTTCGAGCGCGTCGACGGCGTCCAGCGCCGGGCCTTGGACCTGCGGGAAGGCGCGCGGCCCGAAGGGGTCCTGGATGCGGCTGCCCGGCCCCGGTTCACCGTCGTCCCACAGGATGCGGCGCATCTCGGCGGCGCAGTGCAGCGAGCCGGGGTGCGGCCGCCGGGCGTGGACACGCTCGGCGTGTCGCTGACCTGGGCCCCCGAAACCAAGGGCGTCGCCCTCCACTGAGCCCTCCGGGGCCATGCCGCTGCGGCCGATGTGGGGGCGCGCCCTCGGCGCGGGTTCAGCCCAAGGTGGCCTCGGCCAGCAGGTCGAGCTGGCTCGGTGTGGCGGTGCAGGGGAAGACGAGCAGTTCGTCGCAGCCGGCTTCCGCGTAGGCGGCGGCCGTCTCACGGAGCGAGCCCGCGTCGGTGAGGACGGCCTTGGCGGCCATTTCGGCCTTGGGGCCGATGAAGGCGTAGTAGGCGCGCAGATAGCGCTCGGCTCTCTCGCGGGCGTCCGGGCCGAGGCACGCGTAGACCAGGGCGACAAGGCGTGGGGAGTCGGTGCGGCCCTCGGCACGCCAGGCGGCGCGGGCCTGCTGTGCCAGGTCCGCGTACGCGGTGGCGGAGCTGCCGCCCGCGATCCAGCCGCCCGCGTGGCGGGCGGCACGCCGCATGGCCGCCGGGGTGTGGCCCCCGACGATCAGTTCGGGGCCCGGGGCGGCGGGGCGGGGGCCGATGCCCTCGATGCCGGTGGCCGTTTCCTTGCCGTCCCAGATGGCGCGCAGTTCCGTCAGGATGGCGTCCAGGCGACGGCCCCGGTCGCGGTAGGGCGCGCCCGTCGCCTGGAAGTCGTCCTCCCTGCCGCCCGCGGCCGCGCCGACCACCAGCCGGCCGCCGGAGATCTCGTGCAAGGTGGCGAGTTGCTTGGCCAGCAGCGGGGTGCCGGGGCGGTAGGCGGCCAGCAGGATGCTGGTGGCCAGCCGGATCCGTTCGGTGACGGCCGCGGCGGCGGTGAGCGCGGTGAGGGGTTCGTAGCTGTCGTAGACGAGCCGGTCGAGCACGCCCAGCGTTGAGAAGCCGTGCTCCTCGGCTCGGACCGCCCACTGGACGAGCCGTCGCCCGTCGATGTCGGGCACGGTGGTGGGCAGGCCCACTCCGATCTCCACAGTCGGTCTCCTTACGGGTGGGGGCGCGGGCGTCAGGCCGCCGGTTTGCGGGCGGTCAGCAGGGTGTTGCCCAGCGGCAGCGGCCGGCTGGTCACCTCGGTGAATCCGGCCTGCTCCATCCAGCCGGCGCAGTGGTCCGGGTGGTATCCGGCGCCCGCCGGGGTCATGACGAGCATGTGGAGGCTGGCGATCAGCGAGGCCAGTTCGGGCTTGTCGCCGTTCATGGGGTCGTAGACGAGCAGCGCGCCGCCGTCGTGGACGGCCGTGTACGCCTTCTCGATCAGTGTGCGGCGCTCGTCGCGGGAGAAGTCGGCGAGCACATGCCCGATGACGACGACATCGGCGGGCGGCAGCGGGTCGGTGAAGAAGTCGCCGCCGGTGAAGCCGACCCGGTCGGCAACCCCCAGGTCGCCGGCGTGCTCGGCGCAGGGTTCGGCGTTCTGCGGCCGGTCGAAGACGGTCGCGCTCAGCCCGGGGCGGGCGCGGACGACACGCGCGGCGAGGTTGCCGCGGGCTCCGCCCACATCGGTGAGGGTGGTGTACCCGGACCAGTCGAGCGCGTCCAGCAGCTGTCCGATCAGCGGCTGGCTGAGCGAGTCCTGCATGGCCAGGAACATCCGGCGCGCGTGCGGATCGCTGAGCATGGCCTCGAAGTCGCCCTCGGCCTGTGGCTTTCCGGTGCGCAGCGCCTCGGTGAGCCGGCCCCACGCCGGATAGAGCACGAAACCCGCGCCCTCCAGGAAGCCGCCCTGGTAGTCGGGGCCGCGGACCAGCTGCCGCTGGGCCGCCTCGGTGTTGCGGTAGCGGCCGTACCGGCGCTCCAGCAGTCCGACGGCGGTCAGCGCGTCGAAGAAGTCGGCGGCGGCGCGCGGGTGCAGTCCGAGCGCGGCGCGCAGCTCCTCGGCCTCCGCGGTGCCGTCGGCGGTCTCGGCCAGCGCTGTGAACACTCCCAGTTCCAGTGCGCTCAGCAGCAGTTTGGAGGCGGCGAAGCCGAGCCCCAGCTGGGCGAGGGCGGAGGTCTGCGTGGAGTCGGGGGCGGTGGGTTCCGGTACCGGGGAGAGGATGGTCATGCGGGGTCGCCTTCCTTGACGGTCGCGGGCGCGGCATCCTCGGGCGGAGCCTCCTCGGCCGCTTCGCCGGCGTCCTGTTCGGGGGCCAGCCCGCGCGCCACGGCGTGCCGCCGGAGCGCGAGCGTGCCGCCGACGGCCAGCGCCAGGACGGCGAGCAGCAGGTAGTACAGCGCCTCTGGGATGACGTCGATCAGCCGGACGAGGCCGCTGCCCGCGCCGCCGCCGAGGGCGGCGAACAGCCACAGCAGTCCGAGCATGTGCGCGATGAAGCGGCGCGGCAGCACATCGGCGACGGCGGCGATGCCCACGGCTGCGACGATGAGTTCACCGCAGGCGTGCATCAGATAGACCACCAGCAGCCACAGCGGGGAGACCTTGTTGTCGCCCGAGGCCAGCGCGGCGGCGACCGCCATGATCAGGAAGCTGACGCCGGTCAGCAGCAGCCCGGCGGAGAACTTGGCCGGCACGCCCGCGCGTCCACCGCCGTGCTTGAGCAGCAGCCAGGCGAAGACGGGCGCCAGTACCAGGATGAACAGCGGGGTCGCCGACTGCAGCCAGCTGACCGGGACTTCGAAGCCGAGCACGTCGCGGTCGGTGGAGTGCTTGGCGAACAGGGTCAGGGACGAGCCGTCCTGGGCGATCAGCGACCAGAACAGGGTCGAGCCCAGGAAGATCCACAGGAACGAGCGCAGCCGTCTGCGGTCGCCGGCCCGCAGCTCGCGGCTGCGGTAGAGAACGGTGTAGGCGACGACGGGCGCGATGATCGAGGCCATGCCGACCAGCGCGATACCGCTGCCCGGCGTCAGCCCGCCGCCTGCCGCCATGCCGCCCAGCAGCAGCGCGAGCACGCCCGCGACGGTGCCGGCCCGCCGTTTGACGCGGCGTGCCGTCCCGGCGTCCAGCGGCCTGCCGGGCTTGTCGCCCACACCCTGGAACTGCGGCCGGGCCAGGGCGACCTGGATGGTGCCGATGAGCATGGCGGTGCCCGAGACGCCGAAGCCGAGCCGCCAGTCGACGCGTTCGCCGAGGAACCCGGCGATCAGCGGCGAGGTGAGCGCGCTGACCTGGATGCCCACGTAGATCAGCGAGATGCCGGCCTCGCGGCGTCCGTTGTCCTTGAACATCATGTTGAGCAGCGCCTGGTGGTTGGGCTTGTACAGGCCCATGCCGACGGCGAGCAGGACGAGCGCGATCGGAGTGAGCCACAGCAGCGGCGTGGCCAGCGCGAAGTGGCCCGCGGTGGTGATGGCGGCACCCAGCAGCAGGGTACGGCGGGGGCCCAGGACCCGGTCGGCGATCCAGCCGCCGGGCAGGCACAGCATGAAGGCCAGCCCGATCCAGGCGCCGAACAGCGCGGCGGCGTCCGCCTTGGCGAGCCCGAGCCCGCCCTCGTCGCGGGGCGCCACGGCGAACAGGACGAGGATCGCCTGCATACCGAAGAAGCCGAAGCGCTCCCACAGATCGCTCATGAACAGGGTGCGGAACCAGTTGGGCCAGGGGCGCAGCGAGGCGGAGGCGCTCTGCTCGCGGGGGGTGGGGCCCCCGGCCTCGGCGGTGTGTTCGGCTGTCATGCCGCGGGTCCTCCCTCGTCGGCGGCGGGCGCCGCACCCTCGGTCCTGGCCAGGTGCAGATGCGGGCGGAAGGAGAGGTACAGCCCGCCGACGGCGTTCTGCGCGCTCATCGGGGCCTGCTTCTGCTCGTGGACCTTGTTGAGGTTGGCGAGCGGGTTGGGGTCGCCGCTCTCGGCGCCGTTGAGGTGGGCGTGCACGCTCGCGTACACGTCCTGGGCGTCCTCCATGTCGGCGATGCCGGTGATGATGCGGTCGAAGGCATCCTGGAGGTTGAGGTTCTCGCGCTGCGCGGAGGTGAGCTTCTGCGCGTTGTAGAAGTGGTGCTCCTTGCCGCGATAGCTCTCGTAGAAGACCGAGACCAGCACCAGCAGCCGCTCGTAGGCGTGCCGGTAGACGGTGTTGAAGAAGTGCCAGGCCTCCTCTTCCTCGACCTCGCCGCGGATGACGCTGCCGAGGGCGGCGCTGGCCAGCATGGCGCTGTAGGTGGCCAGGTGGACGCCGGTGGACAGCAGCGGGTCGAGGAAGCAGGCGGCGTCGCCGCACATCAGATAGCCGGGGCGGCCGAAGTTCTCCGCGGTGTAGGAGTAGTCCTGCTCGACCTTCATGCCGCTCACCTGCTCGGCGCCGCCCAGCAGCCCGGTGACGGAGGGGCACTCGGTCAGCGCCTGGTCGTAGACCTCCTGGATGCCGCCCAGGTCGTTGCGCTTCTCGTTGAAGATGTCCCGCCCGGTGACCAGGCCGATGCTGGTGGTGCCGTCGTGCAGCGGGATCACCCAGAACCAGCCGTCGGGCGCCGAGCAGACGGCGATGGCGCCCTCGGGGCCGCGGTCGAGCGGCTTGACGTTCTTCCAGTACGTCCAGGCCGCCACATTGCGGAAGATCTCGTGGTACTGGCGGTTCTTCACATGCCGGGCCGCCAGGACGCCGCCGCGCCCGGAGGCGTCGATGACGTAGTCGAAGGTGATGCGCCCGCTCTCGGCCGGGTCCTTGGTGCCGGCCCACTGGGCGGCGACGGGACGCTCCCCGTCGAACTCCAGCTCCTTGACGGTGATGTTCTCCACGACCTCGACGCCCAGCGACTCGGCGTGCCGCAGCAGCAGCTCGTCGAACTCGGAGCGGATGACCTGCCAGGCGTTGGTGCCGTCGTCACCCAGGTTGTCGAACTTGACCTCCCACTCCTCCGGGCCCCAGAAGAAGTAGGCGCCGCCCTTGGGCTGGAAGCCGTGGGACTCCACCTTGTCCCAGACGCCGAGCAGTTCCAGGATCGGCCGGCACGAGGGGAGGATCGACTCGCCGATGTGGTAGCGGGGGAACCGGTCGCGCTCCAGCAGGGTGACCTCGAAGCCCTGCTTCGCCAGCAGTCCGGCCGCCGTTGACCCGGCGGGCCCGCCCCCGATGACAAGGATCTGGGTGGAACCACGCATGAACTTCTCCATCTCTCCGGGGTCCAGGACAGGTCGGTGCCGAAGGCTCGGACCCTGACCGGCACGGTGCTCCGGGCTGCCGGAGGGGCGGTGGAGACGTCCTCGAAGCGGAACCGCCGGCACAGCGCGGCACACGCGAGGGGCGCGCCCTTGAGCGGGCGCGCCCCTCGGTGGTGGGCGGTGGCGGTGGTGCTCAGACGCGGGCGGGTGTCACCGGCTCGTCCCATGGGACGCGGTAGGAGTAGACCGGCTCGGTGGCCTTGACGCCGAGCTTGAGGAAGAAGGGCAGCACCAGGTCGCGCACGGCACGTTGGAAGCCGTTGGCGGCGGCCTTCTGGTTGCCGGTCTTGCGCCCCTCCTTGATGATCTTCTCGACGCGGCCTTTGCGGATGTTCTGGTAGGCGGCGAAGGCCCGTTCCGGGGCGTCCAGGTCCCGCAGGCACTTGGCGAGCACGATCGCGTCCTCCATCGCCATGGAGGCGCCCTGCCCGACGTGCGGCGAGGTGGCGTGCGCCGCGTCCCCCACCAGACAGACCCGCCCCTTGTACCAGGTGGGCAGGGACGGCATGTCGTAGATGGGGTAGCCGATGATGCCGGCCGGGGTGTCCTCGATCAGCTGCGGCACCGGGTAGTGGTCCTTGCGGTGCTTGGCCAGCAGCCGCCGCTGCCACTCCTCGTGGGTGACGGCCTCGATCTCGCCCCGGGCGGGCTCGCGGGACTGGTGGTAGTTCTCGAACCAGTAGATCTCCCCGCCGGGCGTGGTCTGGTGGCCGAAGAAGCCGTCGAGGCAGAAGGACATCCGCATCGTGCCGTCCTCGGGCGCCCCGTACCGGGAGCGGGTGTAGCCGGCGGTGCCGATGACACCGGTGTACGTCGGCCTGGGGGCGTTCGGCAGCACCGAGTACCGCGACTTGGAGTGGATGCCGTCGCAGCCGACCATGAAGTCGCCCTCGGCGGTGGAGCCGTCGCGGAAGCGCACGGTCACGCCGTCCTCGGTCTCGGTCACGCTCTCGAAGAACTTCCCGAACTCGACGGTGATGCCCCGCTCGACGGCGGCCTCGCGCAGCCCCTTGTTCAGCAGGCCGCGTTTGAGCAGCAGCGTCTCTGCCGGGTTCTCGCCGAGCTGCTTGCCGCGGTGGTTGAGGAAGGCGGTGCTGGTCGTCGGCGATCCGTACCGCTCCACGTTGTCCCTGATGCCGAGGGTCTCCAGCACCGCGAGACCGTTGGGGGCGAGGTTGAGGAAGGCGCCGACGTCGTCGCGTGGTTCCTCGCTCGCCTCGTGGATGACGGCCTCGACACCGATCCGCTGGAGGAAGAGAGCCAGCACCGGGCCGGCGATCCCGCAGCCGATGAGCAGCGCCCTGCGCTGCCCCTTCGGCCCTGGCGCTTGTGGGTTACCCATGCGAGTCCTCGCCTCTCGTCACGATCGGGCAGTGCCTCTGCCACGTGCGCGGAGCGTAGGAAAGAGCACTTGCGGACCGCTCGAACGCCGGTGCGCCCCGTCAGGGGCGCGGGGCCGCATTGATGTGCGGCCCCGCCGCGTGGGCGCGACCGGCCACGAACACAGCCGCGGTCCGCAACCAACAGCCAGGGGCACCCCTCCCTCACCGGAAAAGCGCTAGTGGTGGCCGCCCGGCACCCGGCGCGGAGCCGAGCGCTCGGTTCCGGGCTTGACGACGGTGAACTGGCCCATCATTCCCTGGTCCTCGTGCTTGAGCATGTGGCAGTGGAACATGTAGGGCGTGGCCGGGTCGACGTACTCGGGGATCGGCACGGCCAGCCGTACCGTCTCCTGCGGGCGCAGATAGACGGTGTCCTTGAGGCCGCGCAACCGTTCGGGCACGGATCCTCCGTCGTAGGAGACGACGCTGAAGCTGGTGCCGTGCACATGGAAGGAGTGCGGCACGCCGTCGATGCCCTGGACGTCCCACAGTTCGACGGCGCGGGCGGGCGCGACCTGGTCGATGCGGTTCATGTCCATCGACCGACCGTTGATCTGGATGCCGGACAGTTCGAACTTCCGGATGCGCGCGGAGTCGGACGTCTTCACCGGCTCGGGGGCCCCGGGCAGCTCGGTGGGCAGCTCACCGGAGCCGCGCAGCTTCTCGGCGGCGCGGAACTGGAGCAGGTCGAAGGTGTCCTCGCCGCCGTCCAGCCGCCCGTTGGGGAAGCCCACACCGAGATCCGGCGGGTAGCTGCGCAGCACCGTCTTCTCACCCGGTTCGAAGGGCACCACGATCTCGGCGCGCTCGGCGGGTGCCAGCTGCAGCCGGCGCAGCCGTAAGGGGGCCGGCAGCAGGCCGCTCTCCTGGGCCACCAGGTGGAAGGCGCGGCCGTCGGTGAGGCCGAGGTTGTAGACGCGCGCGTTGGACCCGTTCAGCACGCGCAGCCGCACCAGCCGGGTGGTGACCTTCAGATGGGGGTTGGCGGTGCCGTTGACGAAGATGTTGTCGCCGAGGACGCCCAGGGAGCCGGCGCCGGCCAGCTCCTCCAGGAAGGAGACGCCGCGCAGCGACAGCGAGCCGTCGTCCTGGAAGGCGCGGTCCTGGAGGATCAGCGGTACGTCGTCCACGCCGTAGGTGTGCGGCAGGCCGGAGCCTTGGGAGTGCTCGTCCTCGATCAGGAACAGCCCCGCGATGCCGCGTGTGACGTGGTCGGCGGTCTTGCCGTGCGGGTGGGGGTGGTACCACAGGGTCGCCGCGGGCTGGTCGAGGCGCCAGCTGGGCCGCCACACCTCGCCCGGTGCGACGGCCTGGTGCGGCCCGCCGTCGAACTCCGCGGGCAGATGCATGCCGTGCCAGTGCAGCGTCGTGGTCTCGGGCAGCCCGTTGCTGAAGGTGACGGAGACGGTGTCGCCGCGCCGGGCACGCAGGGTCGGGCCGAGGAACGGCCCGTTGATGCCCCAGGTGGGTGTCTTCTTGCCGGGTACGAGGCTGCTGGTGCCGGTGCGTGCCTTCAGATTGAAGTGGCGCCTGCCGCGCTTGTCCTTCTCGGGCTCCAGCAGCCGCGGTACGGCCACCGGGTTGCGGAAGTCCAGCTCGCCGACGTTGGACAGCTTCCGGTCGCGGTAGACCAACGCGTAGTTGACGCCGTACGCGCCTCCGGTCAGCGCGCCCAGGCCCAGCAGCGAACCCGCGGTGATCAGGATGCGACGCCGGACGACCCTCCGGCGGGTACGGACGGGCGGCCCGTCCTGCTCTCCGGTGTGCTCACCGGAGCCGGACGGATCGGCGCCGGAGGGGTCGGGGGTCGCGCTGTGCGGCGGTCTGGTCATCGGTCCATCATGCCCAACGCCGCTCAACCTCCGCTGTTATCCGTGAACTTGACACCCGTCCGGTCGAGCGCGGCTCCACCAGGGCGCGGCATGCTGCCGCTCCCGACGACAGGCGAGAGGGCGATCCCATGGCGGAGGTCTGCAGGACTGCTCTGGTCACCGGCGGCAACCGCGGCATCGGGTACGCCGTCGCGACACTGCTGCACGCCCGCGGGCACCGGGTGATCGTCGCGGCGCGGAACGGCGCCGAGGCCCGGACCGCCGCCGAGCGGCTGGGGGGCGGGGCGAGGGGCGCCACCGTGGACGTCACCGATCCGGACGCGGTGGCAGAGCTGCGCGCGGCGGTGGGCGCCGTCGACATCCTGGTCAACAACGCCGGAGTGCAGCTCGACTGGGGCGAGCAGCCCACCGGTGTCGACCTGGCGCTGGTCGACCGCACGCTGGAGGTCAACCTGCTGGGCGCGTGGCGGATGGCGCAGACGTTCGTCCCGGACATGGTGCGCGGGGCCTGGGGGCGGGTCCTCAACATCTCCAGCGGTACCGCCTCGTTCGCCCTCGGGCTGCCGGGCGCGTGCCCCGCGTACTCCGTCTCCAAGGCCTCCCTCAACGCGCTGACGGTGCTGCTCGCCCGGGAGACCGAGGGCACCGGCGTGCTGGTGAACGCGATCAACCCCGGGCTGGTCCGCTCCCGGATGCGGCCCGACGCCGAGCAGTCGCCGCAGCAGGCCGCCGAGCACATCGTCCGCGCCGCCACGCTGCCCGACGACGGCCCGTCGGGGGTCTTCCTGCGGCGGGACGCCCTCATCGGCTGGTGACGTGCCCGTCGGCGGGCCTCGCGACCGCGTCCCCAGACATCTTCGAGGGCCGCTGGCTACTCCTGGGGGCGACAGCGCATCCCGACCCTGCGGAGGTACTCCCAGTGATCAACGGCGTGAACAAGATCTTCATCTTCGTGGACGACCAGCAGAAGGCCAAGGAGTTCTGGACCGGAACCATGGGCTTCGGGCTCCACCTGGACTCCGAGGAATGCCCGGGTGCGGGATGGGTCGAGGTGGTGACCCCCGACAAGCGGGCCATCCTCATCCTGGCGCAGCGCCCCGAAGGCATGCCCAGCACGGCGGGGCAACGCTCGCACACGGCGTTCTACTGCGACGACATCCACAAGACGGTAGCCGAGCTGCGGTCGCGCGGGGTCGAGATCGCGAACGACATCACCGAGGAGCACTGGGGGCTGTCGGCGGACTTCAAGGACCCGCTGGGCACCCTCTTCAACATCGGTGAGCGCACCCCCGAGGTCCAGCCCCCGCCGCCGAACAACTGACGACCCGACGCGGTTGTCGCAGCTCCCGACGATCCCGCCGGACCCGCGCCGTCATGGCCGACCGCACCGCGGAGGGTCCGGCGGAGTCGTCGGCGGGCGCGGCCCGCCACGCACCGGCCCACACCACACCCGCAGGAGGTATCCACCGTGCCAGGGGACGAGACAGCGGCCGACGCCGACGACATCCGGGCCGGCCAGCCCACCCTGTTCACCGACGACATCGAGGCGATGGCGGCCTTCTACCGGACCATCGGCTTCGTGGAGACGTACCGGTTCCCCACCAAGGAGGAGCCGGTGTTCATCACCCTCAAGTGGAGCGCCTTCCACCTCACGCTGGCCGACGCGGCAGCCGTCCGCGGCTCGACGGGGCTGTCCGGCATCGGAACGTCCGGCAGCCACCGGTTCGACATCACGGTCATCGTCGAGGACGTCGACAAGACGGTCGGCGCGCTCCGGGAGGCCGGCGCCCCGGTCGTACTGGAGCCGCGCGACCAGCCCTGGGGGGACCGGCACGCCTATGTGACCGACCCCGAGGGCAACTACGTGCAGATCACCACACACAGCAACCACGACTTCGGGTGGAGCGGCGCATGACCCGGTCCTGCCGCGCTCGAGCCGGACTCGAGGCGCGGCTGGGACGCTGGCCGGTGCGACCGGTCACATCGCTGCGACCTCCGCACGAGAGAAGAGCCTTCGAAGGGAGCCAGGTGTGACCACGACAGGTCCGCAGCCGCCCGCAGCTCGGCGGGAACAGCCGCCGCTCGCCTACCCGTTGGGCGAGCCCACCCGACTCGACCTGCACCCGGGCTACGCCCGGCTGCTCGCCGAGTCCCCGCTCACCCGGGTGACGATGCCGCACGGCGGCACAGCGTGGCTGGCGACCGGCTACGAGGCGGTGCGCGAGGTGATGTCCTCCCCCGCCGTCAGCCGGGCCGCCGCGGCGGAGAACCCGGCGATACCCCGGCTGCTGCCCGAACCCCCGCCCGCCGGAACGATCATGACACTCGACCCGCCGGAGCACTCCCGGCTGCGTCGCCTGGTCAGCAAGGCGTTCACGGCCCGCCGGGTGGAGGCCATGCGGTCCCGCATCCAGAAGGCCGTCGACGAGCTGCTGGACGACATGGTGGCGCACGGCGCTCCCGCCGACCTGGTGCGGCAGCTGGCCGTGCCGCTGCCGGTGCGGGTGATCTGCGAGGTGATGGGCGTGCCCGTGGAGGACGAGAAACACTTCCGCGCCTTCACCGAGGGGATCATGGGCACCACGGCCTTCGACTCGGACGAGGTCAAGGCCGCGATGGGCAACTTCTTCGGCTACTTCGCCCAGTTGGTCGCCGAGCGCCGCGCCGACCCGACCGACGATCTGCTCGGTGCCCTGGTGACCGCGCGGGACGACGACGACAAGCTGAGCGAGCAGGAACTGGTGTGGCTTGGCGTCGCACTGCTGATCGGCGGCCACGAGACCACGCTGAACCAGATCACCAACTTCACCTATGTGCTGCTGGGCAACCCCGCACGCGCGCAGGAGCTGCGCGAACACCCCGAGTTGTGGCCCAGGGCCGTCGAGGAGCTGCTGCGGTACGTGCCCACCGGGGCCGGCTCGGCGTTCGCGAGTCTGGTCACCGAGGACACGGTGCTGCACGGGGTGCCGGTGGCCGCGGGCGAGGCGGTGATCGTGGACCTGGGAGCCGCCAACCGTGACCCGGCCGCCTTCGACCACCCCGACGAGCTGGACTTCCACCGGGAGCCCAACCACCACCTGGCGATGGGGCACGGCGCCCACTTCTGCCTGGGCGCCCAACTCGCCAGGATGGAGCTGCACATCGCGCTCGGCACGCTCCTCGACCGCTTCCCCGGCCTGCGGCTGGCGGTGCCCGAGGAGGACCTCACCTGGCGTACGGGGTCGCTGATCCGCGGTCTGGACGAGCTGCCGGTCGCCTGGTGACGGCCCGCCCATGACCCGCCCGGCAATCCCGACCGCCCACAACCTCATAGCACCGACAGTGCGGAGTTGGAGACATGACCACCACAGCGGACAACTCGGTGACCCCGGCGGCCGGGCCGTACCCCAAGCGCTGGCTGGCGCTCGGGGTGCTGCTCGCCGCGGCCTTCATGGACCTGCTGGACGTCACGATCGTCAACATCGCCTTACCCGACATCCGCAGTGACCTGGACGCCGGCTACGCGGCCTCCCAGTGGGTGGTGACCGCCTACACCCTGGCCTTCGGTCTGGGGCTGATCACCGGTGGCCGCCTGGGCGACGGTTACGGCCGCAAGCGGATCTTCCTGCTGGGCATCGGACTGTTCACGCTCTCCTCGCTGCTGTGCGGTATCGCACCCGACGTCGAGGTGCTGGTGGCGGCGCGCGCGGTGCAGGGCATCGCCTCGGCGCTGATGGTGCCGCAGATCATGGCGACGGTCTACGCGATCTTCCCGGGGAACGAGCGCGGCGGCGCCAGCGGCGCCTATGGCGCCGTGACCGGGCTGGCCGCGGTGGCCGGGCCGGTGCTGGGCGGCGTGTTCGTCGCCTACGACGTGCTGGGGCTGGGCTGGCGCGCGGTCTTCCTCGTCAATGTGCCCATCGGGGTGGCCGCGCTGTTCGCCGCCTGGCTACTGGTGCCGGAGACCAAGTCGGACTTCCCGCTGCGGATGGACGTCCTCGGCGTCGTCCTGGTCAGTGTCAGCCTGCTGCTCCTGCTGTATCCGCTGGTGCAGGGGCGTACCAGCGGCTGGCCCGCCTGGATGGTCGTCGCGCTGGTCGCGGCGCCGCTCGTGATGGTCGGCTACGCGCTGCACGCCCGGGCCAAGGAGCGACGCGACGACTCCCCGCTGGTGCCGCTGCGGCTGTTCGGACAGCCCGGGTTCAGCGCGGGCACCGTCGTGCTGTTCGTCTTCGACGCGACGATGATCGGCTTCTTCCTGGCGATCTCGCTCACCCTGCAGATCGGCCTCGGCTACAGCGCCATGCGCACCGGTCTGCTGTTCCTGCCGTGGGCGATCGGCGCGGGCCTCACCTCCGGTGCCGCCGACGGGCTGGTCGCAAAGCTGGGGCGGCATCTGCTCACCGCGGGCGCGCTGGTGATGGCCGCGGGCATGCTGTGGTTCGCGCTGGCCCTGGAGCCGGGCGCGAGCTGGTGGGAGCTGGCGCCCGGCCTGTTCCTGGCGGGCATCGGCATGGGCGGCGTCATCGGCCCGGCCTTCACCGTCGCGGGCGCCCATGTGGCGGGCCGGGACGCCGGGGCCGCCTCCGGTTCGCTGAGCGCCGCCGTACAGCTCGGCAACGCGACCGGTGCCGCGCTGCTGGGCGTGCTGCTGTTCACGCCGCTGGCCGACGCCGCCCCGGACGCCTACGACGGGCACGAGAAGCAGCTGCGCACCCAGCTGATCGCCGCCGGCACGCCGGCCGCCGAGGCGCGGGAGCTGACGGCGCAGCTGCGTCCCTGTTTCCTCGACTACGCGAAGGAGGAGAACCCGGACAAGCAACCGGCCGGCTGCGGCCCGGTGTTCGAGAAGGCCGGCAGCGATCCCGAGGTGCGGCAGGCCGTGGACAAGGCGGTCGACGCCAGCCGCGCCGAGATGTTCACCGACACCTTCGGGCGCTTCGTATGGTTCACGGTCGGCGGCCTGGCCGTCGTCGCGCTGCTCGCCCAGACGATGCCGCGCGAGGTGCGCGGCTACGAGAGCTGGGGCGAGGAGAACGAGGCGCAGGAGGCCAAGAGCTGAGCGCCGCTCCCCCGCACGACTCGGCCCCGGCCCTGGGATCAGGGCCGGGGCCGAGTCGTGCGGGGGACGCCGTCAGTCGCGGGTGTCGAGGAAGGAGGTGATGTGCCGGCCCGCGCGGAAGACCGGGTCGGCGACGATCTCGCGCAGCAGCGGGATGGTGGTGTGCACTCCCGGTCCGGCGATGCGGAACTCGGCCAGCGCCCGGTCCATCCTGTCCAGGGCCTCGTCGCGCTCGGGCGCCCAGCAGACGACCTTCGCCAGCAGCGAGTCGTACTGCGGCGGCACCTTCCACCCGGCCCGGCCGTGGGTGTCCACACGGACGAACGGCCCACCGGGCGGTACGAACTCCTCCAGCGTGCCGGGTGCCGGCGCGAAGTCCCGCGCCGGGTCCTCGGCGTTGACCCGGCACTCGACGGCCACACCGCGGGGCACCAGGTCCTCCTGGGTCATCCGCAGCGTCTCGCCCGAGGCGACCCGGATCTGCTCGCGGACCAGGTCGACCCCGTACACCGCCTCGGTGACCGGATGCTCGACCTGGATGCGGCAGTTCATCTCCATGAAGGAGAAGCCCTCGTCGTGCACCAGGAACTCGAAGGTGCCCGCGCCCGTGTAGCCGATGGCGCGGGCCCCGCGCACCGCCGCGCGGGCCATGGCCGAGCGCAGCTGCGGGTGCAGCCCGGGCCCGGGGCTCTCCTCGACGAGCTTTTGGTGCCGGCGCTGCACGGAGCAGTCCCGCTCGCCCAGGTGCAGCACGGTGCCGTGCCCGTCGGCGAGCACCTGGACCTCGATGTGCCGGGCGCTGTCGCAGTACCGCTCCATGTAGACGCGGTTGTCCCCGAAGACGGCCTGCGCGGTCGCGCGGGTCTGCCGATAGGCGGGCAGCAGGTCGGCGGCGTGCCGTACGACGGTCATCCCACGGCCGCCGCCGCCCGCCGCCGCCTTGATGATCAGCGGGTAGCCGATCCGGGACGCCAGGTCGGACGCCTCGGCGGCGCTGTCGACGGTGCCGGGGCTGCCGGGCAGTACCGGCAGCCCCGCGTCCGTCATCAGCGCCCTGGCCACGGCCTTGTCCCCCAGCTTGGCCAGCACCTCGGGGCGCGGGCCGATGAAGGTGAGGCCGTTCTCCGCGCAGATCTCGGCGAAGTCGGGGTCCTCGGAGAGGAATCCGTAGCCGGGGTGCACGGCGTCGGCCCCGGTGCGCAGCGCCGCCTCGATCACGGCGGGCGCCGAGAGGTACGACTTGCGGGGCGCCCCGGGGCCGATCTGCACCGCGGCGTCCGCAGCGCGCACATGGCTGCTGTCCTGGTCCGCCGTCGAATGCACGGCAACGGTGCGGATACCCAGCTCGCGGCAGGTCCGCATGACACGTATCGCGATCTCACCCCGGTTGGCCACCAGGACGGTGCCGAATCCCACGGTCAGGCCCCCTCGTCCGTACCGTCCGCGGCCGGGTCGGGGTCGAGGAGCACCAGCGGCTCGCCGTACTCGACCGGCTCGCCGTCTGCGACCAGCACCTCCACGACCCGCCCGGGCCGGGTGGCCTCCAGCGGGTTCATCAGCTTCATCGCCTCGATGATGCCGAGCTGCTGCCCCTTCTCCACATGGTCGCCCGGCTGTACGAAGGGCGGCGCGCCGGGGGCGGGAGCGGCGTAGAAGGTACCGACGAGAGGGGCACACTCGCGGTGCCCCTCCAGGATCTGCTCTCCGGCGCCCCCCGCGGCGCCGGTTCCCTCCTGGGGGGCCGGGCCGACCAGGGCGGCCGGCCCTCGGTCGCCCTCCCATTCGACCTCGATGCTGGCCGCGCCGAGCGCGATGCGGACCCTGCGGGGCTTGTCCGGCCCCACCCGGACCACTTCCGCGATGCTCCGGCAGATGTCCGCGAGCGCCAGCCCGCTGTTGTCGTAGTCCAGCCCCGCGAAGGTGTCGTCGGAGCCCTGTGTTCGGGTGAGCTCACTCATGAGTGCCTCTCGATCGAATGCGTACCCGGCATGGGGGGTTGCACTTGCCGGCCCTGCGCCCCGGGGGCGCCTTCAGGGGGGCGCGGGAAACTGCGCGCGCAGCCTGGGGGCACCTCCCGGCCGAAGGCTGGGGGCACCTCCCGGCCGAAGGCTGGGGGAAGACAGACGGCCCGCAGCAAACGGACAGGGGAACCCCCTCGCCGGACATCACGGGCCCTCCACGAGTCCGAAGGCCCGGAAGCGCCGCCTCCGTGCGACCACCGACTCCTCCCCCGGCGCGGAGCGCAACTCGCGCAAGGCGCACACAACAGCCCTCCGCACGGCGTCGCTCAAAGCAGCCGTATCCACATGCCCGCCGCCCTCAGGTTCGGGAACGACCCCGTCCACCACGCCGAGCCTCAGCAAGGACGCCGCATCAAGTGCCAACTCGTCGGCGGCGACAGCCGCCTCCGCGGCGTTCTTCCACAAGATGGCCGCGCAGCCCTCCGGGCTGATCACCGAGTAGGTCGCGTTCGCGCAGATCAGCACGCGGTCGGCGACGCCCAGCGCGAGAGCGCCGCCGCTGCCGCCCTCGCCGGTCACCACGGCGACGACCGGCACCGGCAGCGAACCCATCAGCCGCAGGTTCTCGGCGATGGCGACGGACTGGCCCTTCTCCTCGGCGGTCAGCCCCGGGTAGGCGCCCGGGGTGTCGATGAGGGTGACGACGGGAATCCGCAGCTTGGCCGCCAGCCGCATCAGCCGTGCCGCCTTGCGGTAGCCGGCGGGTGTGGGCATCCCGAAGTTGCGGCCCACCAGTTCGGTGGTGGTGTGGCCCTTCTGATGCCCGATGACCATGACCGGCAACTCCTCCAGGCGGCCGATCCCGCCGACGATCGCGGGGCACTCCTCGCCGGCCCGGTCGCCGTGCAGTTCGACGAAGCCGTCCAGCCAGTACCCGATGTGCTCCAGGGCGGTGGGCCGGCCGGCCTCGCGGGCGAGCTGTACGCAGTCCCAGGCGGGCAGCTGATCCAGCAGCTGGCTGTCGCGGACGACGGGATCCACCTCGCCGCTCCCCCACTCCGCCGCCGGGCCGGTGGACACGGCCAGCAGCCGGGCGAGCCGGGCGCGCAGTTCGCCGCGCTCCCACACATCGTCCACGAGGCCGTGGTCGCGCAGGAACTCGGCGGTCTGGAAGCCGTCGGGCAGCTGCTGGCGGATGGTCTGTTCGATGACGCGCGGCCCGGCGAAGCCCATCCTGGCGCCCGGTTCGGCGACCACCACGTCGGAGAGCGTGGCGAAGGATGCGGCGACCCCGCCGTAGGTCGGGTCGGTGACCAGGGTGACCGTCAGCAGCCCGGCCTCGTCCAGTTCGGCCAGCGCGTTGCTGGTCTTGGCCATCTGCATCAGCGAGAGCGCGCCCTCCTGCATGCGGGCGCCGCCGGAAGCGGTGACCAGCAGCAGCGGGGTGCGGTCCCGGAGCGCGTTCTCGGCGGCGGTGGTGATCGCCTCGCCCGCCGCGACACCGAGGCTGCCGCCGAAGAAGCGGAAGTCCATGACGGCGGCCGTCAGATGCTGTCCCTCGATGCGTCCGCGCACGGCCAGCACGGCGTCGTGCTGATCCGTGCGGTGGCGGGCCTGCTGAAGCCGCTCGGCATAGGGGCGCTGGTCCACGAAGTCGAGGGGGTTGTGCTGGGTCTCGGGTATGTCGAGGTACTGGACGCTGCCCTCGTCGAAGAGTTGCGCTATGCGCGCGGGTGCGTCCAGGCGGGCGTGTGCCCCGCACTCGGGGCACACGTGCAGCAGCCGCTGGTACCGCTTGCCGTAGACCAGGGAGCGGCAGTTGGTGCACGAGACCCAGGAGGGTTGTTCCTGGGCCGGTGCGTGGCCCGGCGGCCTGAGGGAAGTCGTCATCTGTACTCCGCGTCCACCTCGTAGATGCCGAACGGCACCGTCGGCCGCGTGTCCCGGTACGGGCGCAGCGGGGCCGTGTCGTCCTTGTGGGTGGCGCCCTCCTCCCATGCGCGGAAGGCCGCCATGTCCGACCAGCGGCTGACGACGACGAGCGCGGTCGGGTCGGCGGGCGAGCGCAGCAGCTCGTTGCCGAGCATGCCGGGCACCTGCGCCATCCGCTTGCTGACCAGGTGGTACGCGTCGCGTACCGCGGCCAGCTGCTCGTCGTCGTACGCCGCCTGGTACACCAGTACACGGACCTCAGCGGGCATCCGTGTCCGCCTTGCCGGGTACGTGTGCGACGACCGTCATCGTGTTGAAGGAGCCCTGCGAGCGGTAGGGGTGCAGCCGCTCGCGGTGGGCCAGGTGCGCGTCGCTGGTCTCGAACTCGCGGAAACCGGGCTCGTCCACCCAGTCGCTGACGATGTAGTAGGTGGACTCCTCGTCGGCCGACTTGGACAGCCACTGGCCCAGGCAGGCGGGGTGGCCGGTGACCGCCTCGGTGCTGCCGCGCCACACCTTCTCGAAGTCGGCTTCCATGCCCGGGTTGATCTGCATCCGCAGCAGCACCCGGAACTGTCCCTCTCGCTGTGCTTCGGTGGCCATCAGGAGATTCCTCCGTCCACGCCGATGGTGGCGCCGGTGACATAGCGGGACAGGTCGCTGGCCAGCCACAGGACGGCACCGGCGACCTCTTCGGGGGTGCCGAGCCGGGCCAGCGCGGTCTTGGCGCTGTACCGCTCGATCATGAGTTTCTGCTGGTCCTCGGGCATCTTGTGCAGGTTCTCCGTCTCGATGACACCGAGCGCGACGATGTTGAAGCGGATGCCCTGGCTGCCGAACTCCTTGGCCAGCGAGCGGTTCAGCCCCACCAGCGCGGCCTTGGTGGCGGTGTAGTGGGAGCGCAGCGGGATGCCCGCCTCCACGGCCTTGGAGCCGATGCTGACGACCGACGAGCCCTCGCCCAGCAGCGGCAGCGCCGCCTGGATGACCAGGTGGACACCGGTGAGGTTGACATCGACGATGCGCCGCCACTCCTCCAGCGGCAGCTCGGCGTAGGGGATGTGGCTGATGGCGCCCGCGTTGTTGACGACCAGGTCGAGGTGGCCCCAGCGGGTGCGGGCCTCGGCGATCAGGGCGCCGACGCTGTCGGGGTCGGAGACGTCGGCGCGCACCACATGGTGGTCGCCGTCGGTCTCCTTGAGCGCCGCCTGGAGGGAGGCGACGGCCTCGCTCTCTGTCTGGTAGCAGGTCAGCACGTCGGCGCCGGCCTCGGCCAGGGCGAGCACGATGCCCCGCCCCACTCCCCTGGTGCCGCCGGTGACCAGGGCTTTCCTGCCCTTGAGGCCGAGATCCATGAGTGTCTCCTTAAGCGGTTCGTAGGTCACAGCAGCAGCGTGAGCGCCGCGCAGTTGGCGACCAGGGCGAGAACGGTCAGCGCGCTGCGGCGCTGGTTCCAGGCACCCCAGTGCCGGCGCGGATCGCGGTCGGCGAAGTCGGCCGGCAGATGGTCCGGGTCGAGGGTGCGCACCCACTTGTTGACCGGGACGTTCTTGGTGAGCGAGATGACGACGGTGACCGCCGCCAGTACGGCGCCCGCGACGAACAGGCCGCGGGCCCCCGGGTGCGGGCTGACGGCCGCCAGCCAGATGTCTCCCGCCAGGGTGCCGAGCAGACAGATCGGCATGGCCGGGTCGTAGCGGGTGGCGAAGAACGCGTGCGCGTGCACATACCGGTCGGCGGGCAGCGCCGCCAGCAGCGGCCAGCCGCCGAGCTGGGTGCCGAACAGCACCCCGGCGGCCAGCCCGTTGAACAGGACGACGAGCGGGGCGAGATACGCGATCACTGCCGCCCCGCCGCTGCCTTCGCTGCCGCCTCGACCTTCTCCTTGATGAGCTTCATCTGGATGGCGGTGTTGCGGTTGAGGTGCTCGGTCATGCCCTCGTCGGTGACGGGGGCGGCCTCCTTCATATGGAAGTCCTGGACCCAGCGCATCTTGGTGCCGTCGCCCTCGGGCAGGTACTCCCAGTAGATGTTCATGTACTCGAAGGGCCCCGTCTCCACGCGGTGGGCCCGCACCTGGCGGGTCTTCGGGTCGGGGATCCGCTTGGAGACCCAGCTCCAGGCGTTGCCGTCCTCGTCGGGGTGCATGGTGAGCCGGAAGAGGATCTCCCGGCCGCTGTCCCCGTCCTTGTCCTCCAGCACCTCGACGGACGCGTACTCGCTGAACAGCCGGGGCCAGGAGTCGAGATCATTGGTCATCTCCCAGACCAGTTCCAGCGGCGCGTCGATGACGATGCTGTTGTCGGTGTGGCCCGCCATGGCGGTCCCTCCTCACTTGTCGCGGTTTCGCTGCGCGTGTCCCAGCACGAGTGCGGCGTTGAAGCCGCCGTGGCCGCGGGCGACGACCAGCGCGGTACGCAGCTCGGTCGGGCGGGGCTCGCCGAGCACCAGGTCGATCTCGTATCCGGGGGCTGCCGCGGCCGGGCCCGCGGTGTGCGGGACGGTCTGGTCGCGCAGTGCGAGCAGCGCGGTGGCCGCGTCCAGTGCCGCTCCCCCGCCGTAGAGCCGTCCGGTCAGCGTCTTGGGGGCGGTCACGGGCACACCGCGCG